>NZ_RAWF01000166.1:0-22379 GCF_003612075.1 Corallococcus sp. CA041A | reverse complement strand
CCCCCGTTCCCACCCGTGGCGCACTCGCGCTGCTGGCGCTGGGACTCGTCACCAGCGGGCTCGCCGTCTATCAATGGCTGGAGTTGCTCACGGTGCGCGCGGGCGGCTCCACCGCCTGCAGCATCAGCGAGACCGTCAACTGCGCCACCGTCTGGAACTCGGACTTCGCCAGCGCCGTGCACGACACGCTGGGCATCCCCATCGCGGGCCTGGGCCTGGTGTGGGGCCTGGCCGCCGTGGGCCTCTCCGCGCTGTACCTCGCGTGGGCCAAGGCGGGCCGCGATGTGCGCCCGGCCACCAACGGACTGCGCCTGCTGGCGCTCGCGGGCGTCGTCTCCATCATCGTCTTCGCCGCCGTCAGCGCCCAACTGGGCGTGGTGTGCCCCACCTGCATGGGCACCTACGCGCTGGTGCTCGTCTTCACCGGCGTGGCGTGGCGCGGCCTGCCCGGCCCCCTGATGCCCCAGGCGGGCGAGTGGGGCGACACGCTCAAGTGGACCGTGGGCATCTCCGCCGTCGCCTTCGTGGCCATGCAGATGCCCGGCCGGGCCACGCCGCACGCGCCGAAGGCCGGCGCCTTCCTGCCGCCGGTGGCCTCCACGCAGGCGCCGAACACGTCCGGCTCCAACTCCCCCATGCCGCCGCCCCCGCCCGCGCCGCCCGCCACGCTGGGAGAGTTCATCGCCAGCCTGGCGCCGGACCAGCGCCAGTTCCTGTCGGATGCGCTCGCCGTGTACCGCGCGGCCACGCCGAAGCTCGCGGCCTATCCGTCGCGCGCCCTCTACGGCCCGGCGGACGCGCCGGTGAAGGTGCTGGAGTGGACCGACAGCAAGTGCCCCCACTGCAAGATGCTGGTGGAGGAGCTGGCCGCCATCAAGCAGCACGCGCCCCAGGGCATGCTGTCCGTGGAGGCGCGGCAGTTCCCGCTGGACGGCCAGTGCAACCCGGCCATCCCCAACCGCGGTCCGGACGCGCTCAGCGTGCGCTGCGCCGCGGCCCGGGCCACGGTGTGCCTGGAGGGCGCCAAGGACTTCTGGACGCTGCGCGAGAGGCTCTTCGCCGCGCAGGCCTTCCTGGACACCGACAAGGTGATGGAGATCGCCAGCTCCGGCTCCGTGGCGCGCCCGCAGCTGGAGGCGTGCATGACTGCGCCGGAGACCATCGGGAAGCTGCGCCAGGATGTCGAGTACGCCATGCGCTTCAACATCCAGGGCACGCCGCTGGTGCTGGTGAACGGCCGTGAGGTGCCGCCGTTCGCGCCGCTCATCTACGCGCTGGTGCTGGCGAGCGGAAACCCCGACGCCCCCGCCTTCAGCGCCCTGCCGCCTCCGCGCTCGCGTGGCACCGGCTCCCCCGGCCACGAGGGCCACGCCCACCCGTAAGGGGACAGGAGCGCGAAGGACGCCATGGGCAAGCGCGACAAGAAGGACGAGGCCCCGCCGCCGGGGCCCTTCAACAACCCCTTCGCCGCCCTGTCCGCGCAGCGGGACGCGCTGCCCGTGGGAGCGCCTCCGCCCCCGCCCCGGGAGAAGCCGGAGCCCAAGGGCCCCGCGCGCGCCGTGGTGCGCATGGAGCGCAAGGGCCGGGGCGGCAAGGAGGTGACGGTGGTGGAGCAGCTGGGGCTGCCCGCCGCCCAGCTGGACACCTGGCTCAAGGCGCTCAAGGGCGGCCTGGGCTGCGGTGGAGTGGTGGAGGAGGACGCGCTGGTGTTGCAGGGCGACCAGCGCGAACGGCTTCCCGCGCTCCTGGAAGCGCGAGGCGTGCGCAAGGTCATCGTCGGCTGAAAACAGGAAGGGGGCCGGAGGAGAACCTCCCGCCCCCTTCGAAGCACCGCCTGCGCTGGACTACAGCGCGGCGATGATGGCGTCGGTGAACTCGCGCGTGGTGGCGCTGCCGCCCAGGTCGCCGGTGCGCACCTTCGACTCGCCGCCGTAGACCTTCTGGATGGCGTTGGCCATGCGCTGGGACGCCTCACGCAGGTCCAGCCACTCCAGCATCATGACCGCGGACATCATCAGCGCGGTGGGGTTCGCGATGCCCTTGCCCGCGATGTCCGGGGCGGTGCCGTGCACGGCCTCGAAGACGGCGGTGCGCTCGCCGATGTTGGCGCCCGGCACCATGCCCAGGCCGCCCACCAGGCCCGCGCACAGGTCGCTGACGATGTCGCCGTACAGGTTCTCCAGCACCATCACGTCGAAGCGGGTCGGGTCCTTCACCAGCTGCATGCAGAGGTTGTCGACGATGACCTCGTCGTACGCGACCTCCGGGAACTCGCGGCTGACCTTGCGGCAGCAGTCCAGGAAGAGGCCGTCCGACAGCTTCATGATGTTCGCCTTGTGGATGGCGGACACCTTCTTGCGGCCGTTCTTCTTGGCGTACTCGAAGGCGAAGCGGGCGATGCGCGTGGACGCCTTCTCCGTGATGACCTTGATGGCCTCCACGACGCCCGGCACCACGATGTGCTCCAGGCCCGCGTAGAGGTCCTCGGTGTTCTCACGAACGACGACCAGGTCGACGTTCTCGTAGCGCGTCTTGACGTTGGGGACGCTCTTCACCGGGCGCAGGGACGAGTACAGGTCCAGCCGCTTGCGCAGGCCCACGTTCGCGGAGGGCAGGCCGCCACCCACGACGGTGCCGGTGGGGCCCTTGAGCGCCACGCCGCTGCGGAGCACGGCCTCCACCGTCTCGTGGGGCAGGTTGGTGCCGAACTTGGCCACCACTTCCGTGCCCGCGTCCTTGAACTCGAACTCCAGGGGGACCTTGAGGGCTTCCAGGACGCGGATGGTGGCCGCCGAAACCTCGGGACCGATGCCGTCGCCGTTGATGACCGTCACAATGCGCGTGTTCGCCATGGGGGCGGTTCACACCACAAATCCGGGAGGGCCGGAAGGGCGAAAGCACCCGGGATTCACCCCTGGGCATGGCCCCCATCAGCCCGGGTGGTCCGTCCGGCCGCCCGGCAGGGGGCCTTGGCTGACCCGCCCGGGGGCGTGACGGCGGGGGGCCGGCCCCCGCGGAGGGTGCGCCCAACGCATGTGTCGAACGTGTATCGCGCCCCAGGCCCGGAGTGTCTGTCGTTGCCTTCGGGGCAACGGCTGAACTTGCCGTTTGTGGTCTGCGCGTCCTCACGGCGCCAGGCGCTCCCTCGCTGCTCCCTCTGGCGCGCGGGGTGAAGAGGCCCGGCACGCATCGTGCTCATGGGCTGCGGCGTCCGGGCCCTGCTGGCCCGTGCGTTCCCCGAGATGAGGCTTTCATGAGTTCGCGCAGAACCCCTGTCCGGCTGCCGCACCCCGTGCGCTGGGCCATGCTGTCCACCCTGTCGCTGGCGGCCCCCCAGGCGCTGGCGGCCCCCTGCACCCAACCCACGCTGACCGAGTGCTCCAACGTGGACTACCGCGCGTCCTCGTGCGGCCAGGAGAACGACTCCTATTGCCAGGGCCTGATGGAGTCCGAGTGGAAGGCCCGCTACACGACCGCGTCCAAGCGCACCGCGCTGCTGCCCGAGAGCATGGGCGGCGGCGTGGAGTCCGTGGCCGTGCAGCCCAACGCCGTCCTCGACACGCTCTTCTCCGGTTCGGATGAGTCCGTCGTGGGCCAGGTGCAGCGCGGCCAGGTGCTGGCGCGCAAGGACTACAAGAACCTCACCAAGGTGGAGCAGGCGTACAACAAGCAGCGCAATGAGTGGGACGCCAACGGCGTGCTGGAGCGCTCGTGCCAGGAGTACGTGCACGAGAAGCACTACGACTTCAGCCGCTTCGAGCAGAACGCGGGCCGCTTCGGCGACGACTTCCGCGCGGTGTTCACCGCGGCCTACGGCTCCGGAGGCATCGCGGAGCGCACGCTGTTCAGCAAGGACGGGGTGAAGCAGGCGCCCCTCTGGGACGGCAAGACGCGCGTGGAGAAGAACGCGTACTTCCGCTTCGTGCCGGGGCCGTACCCCAAGGGCGCCAAGGGCTACGTCTTCACCTCCGAGGCGGCGCTGAAGGCGAACAACGTGGAGGCCCGTCAGGCGGTGCTGCCCTCGGACGCGTGGCACCAGGCCCTGAGCAAGTCGCTGAGCAAGGTCGCCGACGACGTGCTCAACGATTCTCAGCAGCGCCAGGAGGCCTTCTCCGCCCTGCTGGAGCGGCGCAACGCCGTCTACGCCGGCTGGCAGCGCGAGTCGGAGATGCTGCGCAGCCGCGACTTCAGCACGGTGGAGCTGGATGAGAGGGTCGCCGAGCAGCTGTACGGCCTGGACAAGCAGCTGGAGGAGTCGCTGGTGAAGGCGGACTCCGAGGGCTGCCTCGACACCAGCAAGGCCACGGCGTGTGACTGGAGCCCTCGCCGCTACAAGGCCATGGTGGACGCGGTCATGGTGCCCCGCCGCGAGGCGGACCTGCGCCAGTGCCTCACCGTCACCGGCAACGACTTCGGCGCGGAGAGCTTCATCCGCAACGCGGACCGGCTGAAGATCAAGGGCCTGGACCAGAAGGACTACACGCTCAACCCGACGCTGGTGAATGCGTACGTCAAGGCCATGGCGGAGTACCTGGCGCAGCAGGCGGCGAATCAGCAGCCGCCCACGAACCCGGTCACCATGACCAAGCGCCAGGCGCAGGACTTCTCCGCGGGCGGCTACGCGGGTGACAACAACTTCGGCGGTGGCTATTCGCTGCGCGCGGGCTGGGAGCTGTCCACGCCCGGCTCCGCGTTCACCGGCAACTGGTGCGACACCAACGCCGCCATCTTCAGCGAGCTGGGCCTCTACGCGAACGTGTTCAGCCCGGTGCGCACGGAGATCGCCTGGCTGTCCGGCCGCGCGTCCACGCAGCCCTCCGCCATCCGCGTGGAGCTGGGCGCGCGCGTGCTCGGCAAGTCCGTCTTCACGTTCGACAAGTCCTACCCGGCGCGCTTCACCTTCATCGAGCGCAAGCCCTTCGTGGACAAGGACGCGGCCAAGGCGAGCGCCACCTTCATGGTGTGGTTCATCCCCGTGACGGTGAGCGGCGGCCTGTCCGTGGAGGTGGGCATCGCCACGTCGATGGGCGGCGCCCTGGGCCGTGACTGCGCGCGCAACCTCATCACGCTGGACCTGCTGGGCAGCATCGGGCCCTACGCGTCCGCCAACGGCTTCGTGGCGGTGGCCTTCGGTATCCCGGGCCTCCAGGTGGGCGTGCGCGGCTCGCTGACCATCCTGAGCTTCAGCCTGCCGCTGGAGGGCCGCATCGGCGTCGCGCTGAGCTCGCCCTCGCACCCGACGAACCCCAACACGCTGTACCTGGGCCTGGGGACCAGCCTCAACATGACGCTGCGCTCGCTGGATGGCCGGCTCTCCCTGTTCGGGGAGCTGGGCTTCCTGAAGGTCGAGTTCCCCATCGTGTCGTGGCAGGGCTTCGGCACCAGCACGCAGCTCTTCAACGACCAGCACTACCTGCCGCTCGCGCAGCTCTACTAGCCGCGCTCCCGCATGACCCCGGGGCCGCCTCCAACGGCCCCGGGGAGTGGTTCCCTTCTTCCTTCGACTTTTCCCGCTGGAGTGTTTCATGCGTCGCTCGACCCTCGTTCGTGGCGTGGCTGGCCTGGGTGCCCTGGTGTGCCTGGGGGCGTTGCCCTTCTGGCTGTCCCATCCGTCCTCGTCCGCCGCGACGGTGGAGGCCTCCGAGTCCTCCCACCGGCTGCCGTTGTTCCGCTGGCGCGTGGGCGAGGCGCACACCTTCCACCTCGTCTGGGACGACCTGACGCGCGTGGCGCTGCCCATGCCGGGGCCGGGCGCGAAGGCCCAGGAGCTGGAGGGCGTGCTGCACCTGGACGGCGAGCTCATGCTCCAGGCGTTGGAGTCCCGCGCGACCGGCACCCGGCTGCGCCTGACGCTGCGCCGGCTGGCGCGGCACGAGGCCGTCCTCTCCGGACAGGCGCTGCTGCCCGACGCGGCGGCGCTCCAGGCCCACCTTCCGGACACCGCCAGCGCCTGGTTGGAGTTGGATGCTCGCGGCGCGCTCCAGGCCGTGCGCTTCTCCGAGGCGGAGCCCCCGCTGTTCCGCCAGTTCGCGCAGACGCTGGCGGCGGAGCTGTTTCCCTCCGAGCTGCGCGATGAGCCGTCGTGGACGGCCACCGAGTCCACGCAGACGGGCGACGTGGCGTCGACGTTCGCCTTCGAGCCCGGGGACACCTCGCGGCTGACGCGCCGGAGGACGCGCTACCAGAGCCTGCGCGCGGCGGGCGCGGCGACGGTGGCGAAGCAGGAGCTGGGATCGCTCACGACCTTCGACCGCGACGCGGAGGGACACCTCGTCGCCATCACCCAGGACGAGGTGTTGGACGCGCTGGGCACGGACGGGCGCGCGCTGGTGTCCAAGCGGCTGCGCCTGCGGCTGACGTACCAGTCGCGCGAGATGCAGCCCCTGCCTCCTTCGGATGAGCAGAAGCTCGTGGTGCGCACGCCGTCACAGATCGCCTTCGACACGGACCCGGAGACGGCACAGCTGCGCAGTCAGGCGGAGGGCATGACGGTGGACGAGCTGCTGGAGACGCTGGAGGACGCCACCAGTCCGGATGCCATCGCGGGGCTGGACGTGTTCGCGCGGCGGGCCATCGCGGCGCTGCAACTGGAGCCGAAGCGCTGCCAGGAGCTGGCGCGGCTGTTCCTGAAGCCGGGCACGCACCCGGGCATGCGTGAATTGATGCTGGACCTGCTGGTGGGCGCGGGTCACCCGCAGGCGCAGGCCACGCTGCGCACGCTCCTCCAGGCGCCGGAGGCCCGGGAGCACACGGGCGCGTACGTGATGATGGTGCAGCGCGCGGGGTTCGTGACGAAGCCGGAGCCGGAGATGGGGGTGATGCTCAACGGGCTGCTGGACCGCGCCCGGACGGAGCACGACGTCCCGGTGGAGCGGGCCACGTCGTACGCGTTGGGGGCCTGGTCCTCGCGTTTGAACCCGGAGTCGGCGGAGGCGCGAGCGGCGGTGCGGACGCTGGAGAACGCCGTGGCCCAGGCGCCGGGGGACGAGGACCGGTCGCACGCGCTGCGCGCGCTGGGGGGGACGGCGGCGGAGCGGCTGGTGGACGTGGTGCCGCCGCACCTGCGCGCGGAGTCCCCGGACGTGCGGGCCGCGGCCGCGGATGCGCTGCGCCAGGCCCCGCAGGAGCTGGCCACGCGGCTCTTGCTGGACGCGCTGGGGACGGAGAAGGACCGGAGCGTGCAGCGGGCGCTGCTGGACGCGCTGAACACGCGGCCTCTTGACGCCGGTGCGCTGGAGCACCTGCGGGCGTGGGTGGTGGCCGGAGGGCTGGCGGCGGGCGAGGAGCCCGCGTTGCTGGCGGTCGCGGCCCAGCACCTGGAGGGGGGCACGCCCGTGTTCCAGATGCTCCAGGCGATCGCGCTGCGGCCGGACCTCCAGGCGCCCACGCGCGCCCGGGTGATGTCGCTGATGGCGCAGGTAGGCGCGCAGCTCGGCGGCTGAGTCAGTGGTCGAACGGGGCGGGCGGGCGCGGCGCGTTGGCGCGCGCGCCCGGGGGCCGCGGGCGCTTGCGGCGCTGGATGGCGTAGGGCCGGTAGAAGGCCTCCCACATCGCCGCCCGGCGTCCGCGCGGCCGGGTGCGCAGTTCGCCCAGCGGCGACCGGATGAAGAAGGACGCGGTGAAGAGGTACGCCGCCGCCACGGTGAGGAACAGCAGCGCGGCCATCACCACCGGCCCCGGAATCCAGGCCACGTGCGCCCGCTCCACGAAGTCCCCGAAGTCGCGCGGCGGACGCGGGTGGCTGTAGACCTTGAAGAACCAGGTCACCAACAGGACGATGAGGATGGGCCCGTACGCGCGGTTGAGCCGCGTCGCGATGGCGGACACCAGCGACAGCTGGATTTGCGGCCGGGACATCTCCACCGCCAGCTCCCGCAGCGCGTCTGGATCCACCGGCTCGCGCCGCAGCATCGGCGCCCACCAGCCGTCCTCCAGCAGGCGCACGCGGCGGTTCCACAGGTCGTAGTAGCGGTAGCGCCGCGCCTCGATGAGCAGGAAGGACACCACCATCCAGATGCCCACCAGGAACGTGACGTGCGAGCTCTCCGGCGACGCGAAGCCGAAGGAGATGACCGCCGCCGTCGTGGTGAGCGCCCAGTTCGTCGTCGTGTCCAGCCGCGTGCGCCACGTGTCCGAGCGGCTCAGCTCGCCACGGAAGAGCTGCGCCATGGCCTGCTGAGATATCTCAGGCTGCTCCAGGTCGTTCTTCCTGTGCTCCTTCGTGCTCATCCGTGCCTGGAAAGGTGGGGACGACCGCTCGCCTTTGCCAGGGCGGCCGGGCAGGCGGGCGCTCGGGACCCGTGATGGAGGCGTTCGTGTGGAACGCCTGACATTGCCGCACCACGAAGAGACGGGGGGCGGGTGGCTGGGCGCCTGGAGCGTGCGCATCGTGCGCCCTTGAGCGTGCCATCTTCCGATACCGCCATCGCCGCGCTGTCAGGCCTGCTCTCGGACGAGGGCGAGCGCATCACGCGCCTGTGGTCCAAGCGCCTGCGCGCGGAGACGTACGAGGTGGAGGTCCCCGGCCGGGACCTGCGCGCACCGCTGCGCTATCTGTTGGACGAGCTTGCCCGGCTGCTCGAGGACCGCGGTGAGGACGCGGTGCGGCTGTGGCCGGAGGTGGTGCGTTCGCACGGGGCCTTCCGGTACGACCAGAACTTCGAACCCGAGGACCTGACCCGCGAGTTCAAGTCGCTCCAGGAGGTGCTGCTCTACGTCTATGCGCGCCGCAACGGAGGCGTCATCCACGCGGACGTGGCGGAGCTGGTGTCGGAGCTGGTGTGGGAGGCGGACGCGTCCGCGCAGGCCTCCTACGCGCGCGTGCTCAAGACGGAGGAGGTGCGCTTCCGCGAGGCGGCGGTGATGGAGTCGGTGCTCAACCACGTGGAGGTGGGCATCCTGCTGGCGGAGACGGACGGCACGGTGTCCTTCGCCTCGCCGCCGGTGAGCCGCCTGATGGGCGTGCCCATGCGCGCGGTGGTGGGCGCGCGCGCCACCGGCTCGCTGGGCCCCGTGCTCACCCAGGTCAACGCGCGGCACCCCACGGGCGAGCCCTTCAAGGTGCAGGACATGCCCTTCCTGCGCGCGCTGCGCGAGAAGGGGCCGGTGCGCGGCGTGATGATGCAGGTGGAGCGCCCCGGCGGTGGGGACGCCACGCTGGAGATGAGCGCCACTCCGGTGTGGGAGGAGGACCAGGTCCTGGCGGGCGTCATCCAGACCTTCAGCGACCGCACCGAGGCCGCGGTGAAGACCAAGGCCCTGGAGAACGCGCACGACGAGGTGCGCAGACTCCAGGGACAGCTCCTGAGGCGCACCCGGCAGCAGGCGCTGGGGCAGCTGGCGAGCGGAGCCGCGCACGCGCTCAACAACTTCCTCAACGTGCTGCGGCTGCGCATCACGCTGTTGCAACGCGAATACAAGCCCGAGCACGTCGACGCGCTGGACAAGACGGTGCGCAACATTGGCGAGTTGGTGGCGCGGCTGCAGGAGTTCAACGTGCAGCGCACCGAGGAGCACCTGGGCAACGTGCCGGTGGACCAGACGGTGCGCGAGGCGCTGGAGCTGGCCCGGGGCGAGCTGGAGCAGCGCGAGCACCCGGTGCACACGGAGCTGGACCTGGGCTTCCCGTGGGGCGTGAACGCGGACGCGGGCTTCTTCCGAGAGCTCATCGTCAACCTGATGCTGTCCGCGCGCGACCGCATGGAGGGCGGCGGCACGCTGGTGATTCGCTCCCGTCCGGCGGCGGAGGACTGGCTGGACCTGCGCATCGAGGACGGGGGAAGGCCCTACGCGCAGGATGAACTGGCGGGCCTGTTCGACCCGCTGCGCAGGGACCCGGGGGCGCCGCAGTTCTCGCTGTTCCTGGCGGTGGCGCGCACGCAGGTGCAGCGCTGGGGCGGAGAGCTGACGGTGGAGAACCGGCGCGACGGCTCGGGCGCGAGCTTCCTGGTGCGGCTGCCGCGCTTCCGCGATGTTTCAGCGGGCGAGCCTGTGTCCGCCGAGCCGTCGCCAGCGCAGCCGGCGGGACGCATGCCGCGCATGCCCGGGCGCGCGCGCCGCGTGCTGGTGGTGGACGATGATTTGGACAACGCGCGGATGATGGCGGAGGTCCTGGGCGAGGAGGGCTACGAGGTGCAGGTGGCGCACAGCCCGGAAGTGGCCCTGCGCATCTGGGAGAAGCACCCCTACGACGCCGCGCTGCTGGACGCGGTGATGCCGGAGATGACGGGCTGGGAGCTGGCGCGCGAGCTGCGGCAGCGCACGCCCCAGGCGCTGCTGGCCATCGTCACCGGCATGGACGTGCGGGGACAGAACCGCGCGAGCCTGGCGCAGGTGGATGCCGTGTTCCGCAAGCCCATCGACGTGGGCGCATTGGATGACTTCCTCTCCCAGCACCGGGGAGAGGAGGAGTCCTCTGAACCGGAAGACACGCACGACACAACGCACTGACGGGCCTGGAGCTCCGGCGGCTTTTCACTTTGTCGTCCCGCGCCTCAATCCATCGAAGTGAGGAGGTCGGAGGGGGTAGAGTCCGCGCGTGATTTCCCCGGCGGAACTGGAGCGCCTGCGCCGCAAGGTGGAGGCGGGTGAAGTGCTCAGCGGCGCGGAGCTGGAGGCGCTGCGTGACGAGGCCGCGCGCACGCCTGGACCCACGCTGCGTCTCACCGTGGCGCATGCGCTGATCAATGCGGATGCGGAGCGCGAAGCCCTGCCGTTGATGCAGGCCCTGCGGCGTGATTTCCCCAAGGACCTCCAGGTGCGCCTGGGGCTCGCGCGAGCGCTGCTGGGCCTGGAGCGGCACCGGGAAGCGGAAGCCGAGCTGCGGGATGCGCTGGTCCTGAGCCCCGGCGACCCGGAGGCCCTCAAGGTGCTGGCCGTGCTCGCGCTGCGGCAGGGAGAGGGCGCGCGCGCCCGCGCCTACGTGGCGGAGGCCGTGGAGCGGGACCCCTTCGACGCGGAGGCGAAGCTGCTGCGCGCGGAGCTGGAGGCCGCGGACCTGCCTCCGCCGCCCGCGCCCGAGGAGCAGGTGCTGCGCCCGGAGTTCACCGCCGCGCTGACCGCCGCGTTGGGCCGCGCGGGCGTGGCCTTCCGTCGCCAGGGCCGCGACCTGCTGGTGAAGCTGGCCTCGGGTGGAGTGGGCCGCGTGGACGTGGGCTCGCTGTATGCCGCGTATCAGGAGGCACCGGGCACGCAGGGGCTCACCGCGCACGTGGAGGCGCTGGCGTCGAGGCTGGGCGGATTGTCCTCGGGCGTGGGGCCCACGGGGATGTCATTGGACGCGCTGCGCCCGGTGCTGCGGCCCCAGGGCTTCGTGGCGGGGACCCAGGGCGCGCTGTTCCGTCCAGGGCCCGAGGGGCTGGAGGTCTTCTACGTCCTGGAGGACGCGGAGTTCGTGCGCTACCTGCCGGCCTCCGCGCTGAAGGAAGCAGGGCTCACGCTCGAAGCGGTGGACGCGGCGGCGTGGCACAACCTGGAGCTGCGGCCCGCGGACGTGCGGCCCGTCGTCATCGACCAGGGCGAGGTGCGGCTGGCGGAGGCGTTCTCCGGCATCTGGGCGGTGGCGGGCGGCGACGGGCATGACGGCGCACGACTGCTCACGAAGGCACAGCGTCGCAGACTGGATGCCGCCACGGGCGGAGGCCCGCTGCGCGTGAGCCTGGGCCGGCGCGAGGTGGCGCTCCTGTGCCGCGACTCGGATGGTGAGTCTGTGCGGAGGCTCGCCACGCTGGGGCACGCGCCGGATGGGGTGCCCGGAGCGTTCGTGCTGGAGGGTGATGTGTTGCGGAGCGCGTGACCTACGCGCCGAGTGCCCGCTGATACGCCTTCAAATCCTGCTCGCTGAAGAGGACCACGGTGACGCGCTCCAGCTCTGGCCGCCGCGCCAGGGCCGCGCGGATCTCCCGCAGGGCGATGGGCGCGGCCCGTTCAATGGGGAAGCCGTAGGCGCCCGTGGAGATGGCGGGGAACGCCACCGTGCGCAGCCCGTGCTGCTCCATCAGCGCGAACGTGCTCCGGTAGCACGAGGCCAGCAACGCGTCCTCGTCGCGGTCCCCGCCCCACCACGAAGGACCCACCGCGTGGATGACGTGTGCCGCGGGCAGCCGGTAGCCCTTCGTGATGCGGGCCTCTCCGGTGGGACAGCGGCCCACGGTGCGGCACTCCGCGACCAGCTCCGGACCCGCCGCGCGGTGGATGGCACCGTCCACGCCGCCGCCACCCGACAGGCCGGAGTTCGCCGCGTTCACGATTGCGTCCGCCGTGACGCGCGTGATGTCTCCCTGGAGCAACTCCAACCGTTCCGTCATCCCGCGCTCCCCACCGGCAAGGTCTCCACGAACCGCACCTCCCGGAAACCCAGCGTGAGCAGCAGCCCCCGCAGCGAGCGCTCCGCGGACTGACGCGCCTTCTCCTGGAGGCGCCGGTCCTGTCGCACTTCTTTTTCGAAGGCCAGGCGCGCCTTCTCCAGCAGCTGCGCCGTCTGCGCGCTGTCCAGGTTGGAGTCGATGATCTCCGTCTCACCGGGCCGCAAGGCCACCGTCACTTGCATCGGAGGCAGCAGCACGTCCACTCGCGTGCCCACGGCGCGAAGGTGGCTCGAATCGAAGCGCTGGAAGTCGAACCCCAGGTGCGCGTCCGCGAACACGATGGCGCGGCCGTGCGGGTTCTGGAGCGTGTAGCTGGCCCAGAGCAGCACGTCCTTCCACAGCGCATCCGTGGCCTGCGGCTCCGGCGTGAACGTGACCTTTTTGTAGAGGGACACGTCCAGCGTCTCCAGCCGGGCCACCTCCCGCATCTGCTCCACCACCGCCGCCGTGTCCGGCAGCCGGGGGGACGCGGGACGCAGCAGCATCCAGGCCGCCAGCGCGCCGAGCGCGACGGCGGCGAGGAGGGACAGGGCTCGCGAGACGTTCTTCGCCATGGGCGGGAAGTCTACCCGCTTCCGGAACGGGGGCGTCCTGGGGCAGCGTGCGGACGCGGGCTTCCGGACAGGCGCTCGCGAAGGAGTGGCGCACAGTGGAGCTGACGGACGCGGAGGTGGAGGCCCTGGGCTCGCGGGGGTACTTCGTGCGGGACGGCTTCCTGGGCGAGGCGCGGGCGCTGGAGGTACGGGCCGCGGCGCTCGCGCGCGTGGAGGCCGCGACGCTGAAGCCCGCGGGCATCCGGCGCGGCGCGGACCATGCGCTCGAGACGTCCGTGCGTGGCGACCACATCGAATGGGTGCTGCCCGGCGCCGCCCCCGAGCTCGAAGCCCTGTGGCTTCGCTTCCAGTCGCTGGGAGAGGCCGTGTCCTCGGGTGCGTACCTGGGGCTGGGGCGCTTCGATTTGCAGCTCGCCTGCTACCCCGGCGGCGGTGCGCACTACGCCCGTCACCGCGACGCGTTCCCGGGCCAGTTCAATCGCCGGCTCACCGCCATCTGGTACGCGAACGCCGATTGGATGCCGGAGCACGGCGGCGTGCTGCGCCTGTTCCCGGAGGACACCGGCGCCCCGGTGGAGGTGGCGCCGGTGCTGGACCGCCTGGTGGTGTTCCTGAGCGAGCGGCTGGAGCACGAGGTGATGCCCGCTCATGCGACCCGCCTGGCCCTCACCGCGTGGTTCTACGGCCGGGGCACCTGAGCGCTACAACGCCTCCACGCGTTCTATCCCGCGTCGAACGCGCTGCCCGCGTCGAACGCGCTGCCTGCGTCGTAGAACGGCCCCGCATCGAACGGACCGGGGCCCGCGTCGTAGCCCGCGTCCTGGGACGGACCGGTGCCCTCCAGCGTGCCGACGATGTAGATGTCGCCCGTCCCGGTGCCCGGGCAGTTCTGCTGATTGCGCTTCAGCTGGAGCTGCGCGTACGCCACGGAGCCCTGGTACACGTCCACGGCCGTGCTGCCGGCGTACACCTCCAGCCCCGCCCGGTTGTAGGCCCTCACCTCCACGACGCGCCGGGGCCCGACAGGGATGTTGCTCAGGTAGCCTTCGATGTAGCCGTTCCCCACGTAGAGGGATTGGGGGTACGAAGGCGGGAGGTCCTGCGCGCTCACGGTCGCCGCGGCTGACGTGACGCCGCACGCGTCACCCGCGAGCGAGATGCTCATCTTCACGGACTCGGTGCCCTCGGGGTTTTCGAAGTCCTCGGTGCCGGCGCCGCAGGCCGCGACCATCAGCGCGCAGCTCGTCCCCAGCACGAATCCCCATCCGGTTCGCTTCATGTGGTCCCTCTCCCTGGTGGCGCGTCGTTCGCGCGACCTTGAGACAGGCACCCCGTCCGGGTTGGGACATGCCCCGTGACGAAAGTGCGGGACGGCAACGGCGCGGAGAGGAAATGGGGCCCCGCCTGCCTGCTCCACGGCCGGCCCGGACGCGGACGGATTCCAGGGGGAACGACGGCGTCCATGACCCCTGTCGCGTAACGGGGGCGTGTCTAGGTTCTTCCCCAGTCATCTTCGTACGGGGGATCGAGAGCATGTTCCAGAACAGGACGAAGCGTCACTGGGTGGTGGGACTGGCGTTGGGGGCGTCCATGACGTTCCTCGCCGGCTGCGGCAGCTCGAAGGCCGCGCGAGTGGACGACGCGATGATGGCGCGCGTCCCCGAGGACCAGCTGGGCGCGGTGCGTGACGCGCAGCTGGCCCGCACCAAGGCCGCCGACAACGTGACGCGCGCCGAGGTTGCGGTGCGTGACGCCGAGCGCGCCTCGGAAGTGGCCCGCCGCAATAGCGACGCCGCCAAGAGCCGCATGGAGGCGGAGAAGGCCGCCGTGAAGGCCGCCGAGGCCACCGGCCAGCAGAGCCCCATCGCGTCGGCGAAGATCCGGCTCCAGGGCGCCGAGGCGGGGCGCGTCGCCGCGGACGCCGAGGTGGCCTGGCACGACCGCAAGACGGAAACCGCCAAGGCGGAGAAGGACCTGCGCGCCGCGGAGCTGAAGGTGGCGGACTCGGAGCTCAACCTGGCCCAGTTCAAGGCGCTGGAGCGCAGCGGGGACGTGCGCGCCAAGAACATGTCCGAGGCGAACTTCATGTCCGTCGTCGCGGAGACCCAGCGCGAGGTGGAGGACGCCCGCCGCCGCGTGGACGAGCAGAAGCGCGTGGAGCAGGACGCCCGCGCCGAGTGGCAGCGGCTGCGCTCGGAGGCCCCGCAGGGCTACGGCGGCAGCGGCTCCGCGGACTGACGCTCCAGCGTGAAGCACGGAAGGGAAGTCCCCGGGCACTCGTGAGGGTGCCAGGGGCCTGTCCCGTGCGTGGAGCTACTCCACCTTCAGGGTGGCGGCGCCCTTCAGGTCGCGCTGGAGCGTGAGCCAGAGCGCCTTGCCCTCCGCATCCACGGACGCGAAGTAGTCCGTGTCCGCGGTGAGCGACTTGCCGTCCAGGGTGACCGTCGTCGGCGCCGTGGCGGCGGTGTAGCCGTGCACCACCACCATGGGGCGCGCGAGCGTGCGCCCCGCAGTGTCGAACGCCAGCGTCACGCGGTTGGAGGCGGCGTCCGCTTCCCACGTGGCGTAGACGGGGTTGTAGCCAGCGACGTCGTAGGTGACGGCGTCGGTCCGGCCCACGCCGCCCGGGCCGCGCGTGCGCACGGTGCCCTCGGAGGCGGTGAGCTTCACGCCCTGCCAGGCCTCCACCTCCGACACGAGCGACAGCACGGGGCTGGCCGTGTGCGTGCCCAGCACCATGAAGACGGAATAGCTCTGGTAGGGATGGCCGGAGAGCATCACGCCGTCATCACCCAGGCGCGGGTACTGCGACAGGCCCACCGCGCCGAAGTTGCTGCCCCACGCGAGCCGGTGGGAGTTGGTGACGGAGGGCAGCTCGTACTGGTTGAGCTGGTAGGGCCAGTTGTAGTCCACGGGCATGGGGCCGTTGGCGTGGCGCGTGCCCCACTCCGGATATAGCCAGTAGCCGCCCGCGGGCTTCTGCTCCCACGTCTGGGTCTGCACCGCGCCCATCTCCGCGTCCGGCGCGGCGGTCCACATGCGCGTGTAGGGGACGACGTTGGGTTCGCGGTAGTCCCAACCGGTGTTCATCGTCACGGGGGAGGACAGCGTGACGAAGCGATATTTGTCGCCCCAGCCCAGGCCGGCGATGTCCGTGCTGGCGTTGCCGTCGAAGGCGAGGTCGCCGTAGGGCGAGCGCACGTCGGCTTCAATCTGGTTCGCGGGGAAGCCGGACGCGTCGTGGGTGATGGCATACAGCGGGTGGTCCCGGCCGGTGGCGAACAGGTACTGCACGGTCACCTGCACCACGCGGCCGTCCAGCGACAGCGGCCACTTCAGTTCGTGCAGCGCGTGGTGCGCGCCCTTGAAGACGAAGCGGCCGGAGCCGCGCACGTCCTGCGTCCAGGCGCCCCACGTCTGGCCATCTTTCAGGTGACTGGTCACCATGCCCCAGCCGGGAACCTGGGAACTCTGGCCGTCGCAGGTGCGCTCGGCGCCCGCGACCTCGTAGGTGTAGCGGCGGATGTAGCCGCCGTTCCAGCCCGCGGGATCCGCCGCGTCGTTGCGCACGAGCGACACGGAGCGCACGTGACAGTCGCGGTCGCGCCAGACGTAGCGGTCGGTCTTGAAGCCGCTCAGGTCCCGGGCGCACTGCAACCGCAGGGGGGCGCACGTCCCGCTGGCCGGGTCGATGGAGTTGCTCTCCTCGCAGGGGTCGGTGACGGGGTTGGGGTTCTCATCACCGGGGCGCACGTCCTTGCCGCCACAGGCGGTGAGGCTCAGGGCCAGCAGGGCCACGGTGTGTCGAGCAGAGGGGAGGGTCATGGAGTTCTCGAAGAAGTGGGAGCGCAGGCTTGCCACCCTCACGCACGGTGATGCAAGCCCCCACGCGGAGCGCCACCTCATTGGGTTGTTCCTGAAGCGGGCAGGCAGCCGAGCGGTGGCGGGCACGGCGGAGAGGCCCCGGGGCATGAGGGCCGTGTCCACCGTACGGGCATGGCGAACGGACGGTGGCTCGTCTCGGTGGGACTCCTGGGCCTCTTCTCGGTGCCGGCGGTGGCGGCGGAAGGGGTGCAGGGAAGGGTGCAGGAGTTCTTCCTTGGAGACGGAGCGCCACCGCAGCAGCGGGGGCAGGTGGAGCTGGGCACGGGGCTGGAGTGGACGCGTCAGGACGATGAGACGCGCTTCGAGCTGCCGGTGCGCGGCGAGTACGGCCTGAGTGACCGCGTGCAGGTGGAAGCGAAGGTGGCGCTGACGACGCCGGAGGATCCGCGCGGGTTGGATACAGCGGAGGCGGGCATCGGACTGGCGCTGATCAATGACAGCCGGCGTGGCTTCACGCTGAGCGTGGGCATGGACCTGGAAGCCACGCGCGACATGACGGACGACCGGTTCCGCCCGGGCTTCGAGCCGTACCTGCTGGCGTATCAGGACGTGGGGCCGGTGGGCTTCAACCTCCAACTGAAGGCGGAAGAGCTGCCTGGGGTGCGCGGTCTGGGGAACGAGCTGCATCCGGACTTCGCGGCCGGAGCGGTGCTGGCCTTGGGACCACTGCGGCCCATGGTGGAGGCGGGGTGGAGGGACGAGGACGGTACGTCCACCGTGCTCCTGTCACCGGGGCTGCTGGCGCGCCCGCTGAAGTCCCTGGAGTTCGGCGTGGCGGTGCCCTGGAGGTTCCACGCGGGAGGAGCTCGCGACGTGGGCGTGATCGGGATGCTGACGTGGCAGGGCGGTGGGGCGTAGCGGGTGGTTTGGCTCACGCGGGGTCCAGGGACCAGGTCCCTTCTTCCCAGCGCTTCAGTGCCTCCTGCGCTTCGAAGGGGATCAGCCCCTTGCCCTTCGCAGCCTCCTCCAACACTGCCTTGGCTTCGGCGGTGCGATACCGCAGGAGCAGTGCCGCCGCTGCCGTTCGAACATCCATCCGTGGATGGGTGAAGAGAGTTGCGAGCGCGTCCCGACCGACATCGCCGTGGGTCCTCATCCGTTTGAACGCCGCAATGGATTCATCCGCGTGCTTGTTCGCGGCGTTCGCGTCGCCTCGCCAGATGGCATCGGTTTGCGCCGCCGCATGCTGCGCGAACTTCGCGACGAGCTTCTGGAGGTCTTCCGTCACCAGGGTCCGTCTCCGAATGCTCTTCATTGCGCGGAGCCCAAACGCAGCTGTGATTATGGAAACGTCACGTTGCCCAGCGTGATGGTGCGCGGTCCGTCCTCCCAGAGCTTGAGGGAGTACGGTCCCTGGACACCATCATCAGGAGCTTCGGCTTCGACCACGATGCTTCGGGCCTGGGTCAAGGGACTGGATGGCTCCTGCCAGACCCTGAGCACCTGCAATTCCGCTCCGCTCCTGCCTCGAAGTGTCGCTCCCTTCAAGTTCCAGGGCTGCGCTCCCGCCTTCGTCGCCAGCGTGACCACGACGGCAACAGCCCTCTTGGCGCGGTAGGTAATGACGGAGGCCGCCTCCAGGGCATTACCAGAAGACGGAAGGATGTCCTGGGTCACGACGCGACCCACCACACCCTCCTTATCCAGGGTGCCGGTGGAGAGGAGCCCCGCCAGTCCGGCTGGGGCCTCATGCTCAGCCACCAACCGTGAGCTCTCGTCCCGGCAGCGCTCCAACTCCGCACGGACTTCCCGGATCTCTTGTTGATAGGTCTCGAGCGTCCGCTTCCCGCGATAGACCTCAATGACGGGCACCGTCTTCGCGGGATGCACCTGAAGGAGAAACGAGGCACTCACCGGAGCCGCGCCATCCTTGAAGCGCACGACGAGCCGGAAGTGCTCGCCAGGGATGACACGCGAAGAGGGGACCAGGCGGAGCGTGGCCTGACCGACGTCCACCAGGGTGAAGCGCTCCCGACCTTCCAGTTCGATGCCGTCACGCATCAGGTCCGAGTCAAAGTAGAGGCCCGTGGAGAGCCCTGCACTGACCGCGATTTCCGCGACGAATGGAGTTCCCTCCGGAGTCAGTTCGATGCGCCGGGCGCCCGGCACGGAGGCTGAACTCTCGGATTGAGCGAATGCCCCCGCACTCGCGAGCACGAGCGCCAGGAAGACAATCGTGGATGAAGAGGGCACTTGGCGGCATCTCCCAGGCAGGCCTGCTACTCGAACTCACGCACTGCCTTCACGCTCACCGTGGTGAAGACCCGGGCGCTCGACGGGGAGTCGTCTCCAGGCTCCCTCGGCAGGCCCCGGCCTCCCACCTCCGCGTAGACCTCAAGGCACACGGGAAAGCTGTCGCCTTGTTTGGTCTCCGCCCACGTCAGGCGCCCGTAGACGCGGTCTCTCACGATGAGCCGGCCTGACAGTGCCGTACCGCCCAGCAGGCTTCCCACGTTCTGGGCCAGGAGAAATTGTGTAGGGCCGTCGGACACCGAGATGACGCGCGGTCGCGAGAAGTCGAAGGCTGCGATGTACTCGTCTCCCATCCTGATGCCCCGTTCCTTCATGGCCTTCACCGCGCCCACAGGGCAGGGCTCTGGCGGCGGAGGTGGACGTACCTGGGGACCGGGGCAGGCCATCAATGCCGTGCAGGCCGCCGCGCCCGCCGTACGCGTCATGACGCTCCGGGCCTTCTTCGCGGGCTTCGAGGAGAGCGGTAGAGAGGGAGCTTCTGGCGTCTGCGTCGTCACGGTGGTGGCAACCTCCTGGAGCGTCGCGGGAAGTGCGACGGCCGCGGCGATGGCCTCTGTCCCGTTGGGAGCCACGGCCCGGTCAGATTGAGGCGACTTGTCAGTGGGCGCTACTTCCTGACGAAGCGTGACTGCTCCTGAAAGCCCCGCTGCCCCGCGCAGCAGCAGCGCGCCCGTGGTGATCAACACCAGGGCCGTCACCACCACCGCCCACGCGCGCAAGGAATGTCGTGGCTTCGCCGTCGTCTCCGGCGGCGTTGCTCCGGCTGGCGTCGGTGGCGCCTCCGGTGGCGCGCGCACGCCCCGCCGGGGCCGGTGGCGGGGACGGTTCCGCCACTTCTCGAAGCTGTCCAGCTCGCTCTCCGTCGTCGCGGTGTCCTCGCCGAACGCGTCGCACAGGGGCACGTCCCACGCTGCGTCCGCGCCCCTCAGGAGTTCCTCCAACGCGGTCACGACGGTCAGGGCGCTCGGTGTGCGCGCTTCGGGCGTCTTCTCCAGCAGCCGCAGGCACACGTCGCTCAACGCAGGAGGCACGCGCTCATTCGCCTCGTGTGGTGGCACGGGCGTCTGGGTGAGCACGGCTTCGATGAAGCTCGCGTCGTCCTCGCCATTGAAAGGCCTGCGCCCCGTCAGCAGCCAGTAGAAGACCACGCCCATCGCCCAGAGGTCATCCGCCGCGCCCGCCTCGTAGCGGGCCCCGAGCACCCGGGCATACTGCCGGAAGTACCTCCACGCTTCGGGCGCGCGGTAGTCCGGCGTCCCGGGCGGGAGGATGTCCACCGTCAGATCACGCGCGCCGGTGTAGTCGCCAATGCCGAAGTCCACCAGCTTGGCCGGGCCGTCCGAGGCGCGCACCATGATGTTGGCCTCCTTCACGTCCCGGTGCAGCACCCCCTCCGCATGCGTCGCGGCGAGCGCGCGCGCCACGTCCACCAACACCCGCGTCACCCGGCGCGCGGAGGGATTCTCCTCGTCGGCCCAGAGGTCCAACCTGCGTCCGTCCACGTACTCCATCACGATGATCGCGAAGCGCGGCTCGCGTGGGGGCCACAGCCCGTAACCCTGGAGGCCCACGACGTGGGGGTGGTGAAGCTTCAGGAGGATGGAGACCTCCCGTTCCACCCGCTCGCCAGCACGCGGCAGGTACAGCAGCTTCAGGGCGAACGGCTGTCCCGCGTTGCGCGCGAGATACACCGTGCCGAAGCCGCCCTGACCCAGCTGGCGCTCCACCGTGTAGCCCAGCACCTCCGCCCCGGGTGCCAGGATGGCGGGGGGTGGCCTCATGGCGTCCTCATTCCAGGTTCATGTGTCTCGCGCATGCGGCCTCCTCGCGAAGGCCGGGGGGGCCCCAGCGCATATCTCGGATACGCTGCGCACCCTCCATGAATGAAGAACTCGGCAGCACCATTGGCACGGCGGCGCGCGCCGCCCGCGAGCATCTGGGACTGACGCAGGCCGAAGTCGCCGAGCGCATCGGACTGGTCCACCCCGTCTACAGCCGCCTGGAGCGCGGCAAGATGCTGCCCAGCGTCCCGTCCCTCTATCGCCTCTGCCAGGAGCTGCGCGTCTCCCCTGAAACGCTGTTGGGCCTGACCCCGGCGGGCGAGGTGCGCAAGGGGGCGAAGAAGCAGTCGCCCCGGGAAGACGGCGACGCGCCGGACCTGCGACGCCTGCTGCACCTCGCGCGCAAGCTGGACGCGGAGAAACTGGACGCACTCCTCCATGTCGCATCCGCCCTGGCGCGTTGAGGCGCTAATCCTCCTCCGGGCCTTCCTCGAAGAGGCCGCCCTCGCCAAACTCCACCACGTCCCGGAGCACGCGGCCCTCCGCCAGCAACCGCGCGACTTCCGCCGCGGCCTCCTGGCGCCCGTAGCCCGGGTGCCGTCTGGCCAGGGCCGAGCGAAGGGCGTCGCGCAGGTCCGCCGCGGTGGCGAACCGTTCTTCAGGCTCGGAGCGCAGGGCCCTGTGCAGCAGTTGCTTCACATCCGGTGAGAGCTTTCCCACCGCTGCCTCGACGTCCGTCGGGCCGAAGCAGGCCAGCAACACCCGCATCTGCGTCAGTGGCAGGGAAGGGAGGAACTCGATCTGCAACGGGCGCAGTCCCTCGGGCCGCCGGGGTACGTCCTGCACGTCGAAGAGATGCTTGCTGGTGAAGAGCTCCACCAGCAGTACGCCCAGGCTGAAGACGTCCGAGCGTGGCGACAGTGTCTGCCGCTCCAGGTATTCGGGAGAGGCATAGGCCACGTCGCCCCGGACCAGGCTCGCGGGTGACTCCTCGCGGCC
Organism: Corallococcus sp. CA041A; assembly: GCF_003612075.1. Classification (NCBI taxonomy): domain Bacteria; kingdom Pseudomonadati; phylum Myxococcota; class Myxococcia; order Myxococcales; family Myxococcaceae; genus Corallococcus; species Corallococcus sp. CA041A. The sequence continues at coordinate 542 of NZ_RAWF01000166.1, read as the reverse complement.
GATGACCACCGAATAAGCCGCTCCGAAGTTCACGAGCTTCACCTCGCCGTGCATCCCCACGTAGACGTGCCGGGGATTGACGTCGCGGTGGATGATTCCCAGGGGCTTGCCCGCATCATCCGCCAGCGTGTGCGCGTGGTGCAGCGCTTCGGCCAGCTCCGCTCCCACGTAGAGGGCGAAGGACTCGGAGACGGGCTGGCCGCGCGCCACGCTCGCGCTCACCAGTGTCTCCAATGAAGGACCGTCGACGTACTCCATGACCACGTGCAGCGAGTCCTGGTGCACCTTGCGATGGAACACCTGGGCGATGGCGGGGTGACGGAGCCGGAAGGCCAGCAGGATCTCCGCTCCCAGTCGCGTGCGACGTGGCGTGGTGGAGGGATTGGCCAGCCGCCGCACGAAGCAGAGCCCGGGCAGGGTGTCCCCTCGCTCCGGGAACCGGCGGGCGAGCATCAGCACCTCTCCTGTCTGCATCCGCACCAGTTCGCGGATGGCCTCGTAGCGGACGCCCTCGATGGTGAAGAGGGGCCGGGGCTGTCTCT
>NZ_RAWF01000165.1:0-22649 GCF_003612075.1 Corallococcus sp. CA041A | reverse complement strand
TGATAAGAGACAGGAACAACACCCCACCCGCCAGGAGGAAGCGCATCCCCGCCATCCGGAACGGCGGAAAACCCGTCAGCGCGAACCGCATCGCCAGGTAGGTGGACCCCCAGATGACGTAGAGCGCGAAAAGGCTGAACAGCAGGCGACCCCGGTGGGGCGCGGGCTCGGCTACGTCGGGGGTCAGGGTCGCGGTCGTCACGGCGGCGGCCTTCTAACCCCCACCTCCCTCCCGTGCGATGTGCGCTTTGCCGTACCCGTGCCACGCAGGCAGTCGGACCAGCGCCCCGCCTGCCTGCCAGAGAGGCCCTCCCAATTGAATGCCTCGGGCGTCCCTTTTAGAATTCTACAGGAGGCATGAAGACCCGGAGGTCGGGTCGACAGCCCCCGGAGCGTGAGCGGGAATGCCCGACGAGTTGGGTGAGCGCGAGAAGGAAGTCCTCCGAGCCGTGGTGCAGGAGTACATCACCACCGGCGGCCCGGTCGGCAGCCAGCAGCTGACTCGCAGAGGCGAGTTCGAAGTGTCTTCCGCGACCATGCGCAACGTGCTCGCCGACCTGGAGGCCCTGGGCTTCCTGGAGAAGCCCCACACGTCCGCCGGCCGCGTGCCCACCGACCGGGGCTACCGCTTCTACGTGGACACCCTGGTGAAGCTGCGCGACCCCGCCCCCCGCGACCGCGAGCTCATCCACGCCGGCCTCGTCCACGAGTCCAGCCTGGACGAGGTGCTGTCGGAGGCCAGCCGCGTGCTGCACTCGCTCACGCGCCACGCGGGCGTCGTGCTCACCCCCCGCGTCGACGCCGCCGTGTTCCAACGCATCGAGTTCCTGCGCCTGCGTGAGAACCGCGTGCTCGCCGTGCTCGTGGGCCAGAACGGCCAGGTGCACAACAAGGCCCTCACCGTGGACTTTCCGGTGACGTCCGACGAGCTCATCAAGGCCAGCAACTACCTCTCCGAACTGCTGCACCAGGTGCCCCTGGAAGAGGCGCGCGAGCGCATCCGCGCGGAGATGGACCAGGAGCAGGCCCTCTACAACGCGCTCACCGCCAAGGCCCTCAAGCTGGGCGCCGCCGCCACCGACCTGCAGACGCCGGAGCGCGTGCTCATCGAAGGCACCGGCTCCTTCCTGGAGCAGCCGGAGTTCGCGGACGTGGAGCGCATCCGCGCGCTGTTCCGCGCCCTGGATGAGAAGCACAAGCTGCTGCACCTCTTGGACCGCGTGCAGCGCACCAAGGAGATGCACGTCTTCATCGGCGCGGAGAGCGAGTTCTCCGCCGCTGGCGACGTCACCGTCATCGCCAGCCCCTACGGCACGGCGGAGGCGGTGCTGGGCACTGTCGGCGTCATCGGGCCCACGCGCATGGACTACCGGCGCGTGATTCCCCTGGTGAACTTCACGGCCCAGGTGCTCTCCAGCGTGCTGGAGAAGGTGTAGCGCGAAGCCCCTACCGCGGCGCGGGCGCGTAGACGCGCAGCGCCGCGGGGGCGACCTCGAAGCGCATGGGCGTCATGCCCACGTTCTCTCCGTCCGCGTTCACCTCCATGGGCGGCTCCGTCTCCACGACGAGCCGCGAGGTGTGCAGGTGCACGACGGACTCGTGCTCCAGGTGCCCGCCGCTCCTCATGCCCAGCGCCACGCGCGCCAGCGTGGCCACGTCCTGCAGGTGGCCCAGCCCCGTGCGCTCCCCGCCGTCCGCCATGGAGGGCGCGGTGATGGCGTAGACGTGGAAGCGGCGGTCGTCCAGCGTCGCGTCCGGCGCCACCATGTTGCCCGCGCCGTGGTAGCGGCCGTTGCCCACCACCAGTTGGAGCGCGTCCACCTCCAGCGTCCGGCCATCCGCCTGGAGCCGGACGTGGAAGGGCTGCAGCGTGCGCATCTCCGCGGCGGCGGCCATGGGATAGGCCAGCTTGCCGGCGCGCTGCTTCAACTCCTGCGTGAGCCGCTTCGCGATGGCGGTGGTGAGCCCCAGGCTGGCGGCGTTGAGGAAGGGCCGCCCGTTGATGAGCCCCACGTCCACGCGCGCCGTGTAGCCACCGGCGATGACGTCACACGCGGCCTCCAGCGTGTCCGGGATGCCCAGCGAGCGGGCGAAGTCGTTGCCGGTGCCCAGCGGCACCACGCCCAGCGTCACGTCGCGCCCCATCAGGGCCTGCGCCGCGCAGCTGATGGTGCCGTCGCCTCCTCCCACGAGGATTCGGCGGGCCCCCTGGGCGATGGCCTCCTCCACCACCTTGCGCAGGCGCTTGGGCCGCGTCAGTGCGTGCGCGGCCATGAGCGGGATGCCGTGTTCGGCCAGCAGCGCGCGGGCGGTCTCGAAGGCGTCACGCCCCGAGCGCGAGCGCGTATTCACCACCAGGACCGCGGGCCCCTCGTCCAGGTGACGAAGGCGCGGAGGCGCGTTGAGTGCGGGTTCCAGGGGAAACCTCGGCTTTGAATGCAGCGCCTCCAAGCTGCGCACGACCGTCTTCCGGCACCAGCGGGACCCATGCGGAAAGGGCAGGGGCTCTGTCCATTCCCCACCGCGACTCTCGGAGAGCTTCCGCGGGTGGACATGGGTAGGGGGCTGGCGGGTTCCCTCCCTGGGTAGACGTGTTCACCTTCCAGGCGACGCGGACTCCGTGCCTCGGACCCGCGCCGGGACGTTCTCCAGGAGGGTTTGAATGGCACGAGGAAGCAAGGACAAGTACTCGGCGAAGCAGAAGCGCATGGCCGCGCACATCGAGAAGGGCTACGAGGACAAGGGCGTCGGTGAGAAGACCGCGGAGGCCCGCGCGTACGCCACCGTGAACAAGCTCACCGGTGGCGGGATGAAGGGCGGCTCTGGCAGCAAGGCGAAGGCGGCCCGTCGGCGCCCCGCGGCCCGCAAGAACGCGCGCAAGGCAGGACGCGTGGGGGGCAAGCGCCGCGCCGCCACCGCGAAGAAGAGCGCCACCTCCAGCCGCAAGAAGGCCGCGCCCACCCGGGCCCGGCGCACCAGCACCGGCCGCAAGGCCACCTCGCGCACCGGCACCGCCGGCAAGCGCTCCACGGCCCGCAAGAGCACCGCGCGCCGGGGGACGGCTCGCAAGAGCACGGCGTCCCGTTCACGCGCGAAGCGGGGCGGTTCGCGCAAGTAGTCCCGAGGGGCTCCACCGGTGGCCACGCTTTTTCCGTGGCCGCCGGGGACGCCTTCACCCTGTCACGGGCTTCAGCGCGACTCCTCGTCCTTGGAGGTGTCCCGCGACGCCGCGTCCCAGGGCCAGATTTCGGGGTCTTCTTCCAGGCGGCGCAGCAGCTCCGCGGGGTCCTTCACCAGCGTGCGGCAGCCGGCCGTGCGCAGGTCCTCCGCGCGGAAGCCGCCGCACAGCACACCCACGGACGCCAGGTGCAGCTTGCCCGCGGCCAGCGCGTCGTAGGGCGTGTCACCCACCATCACCACCGTGGCGGGGTCCGGCTTGCCCAGCTTCACGAGCGCCGCCTCGAAGATGTCCGGGTGCGGCTTGCTCTTGTCGACCTCGTCCTTGTTCGTCTTCGCCTCGAACAGGCCGTCGATGCCGCACAGCTCCACGTAGCGCTTGAGCTCGTCGTCCTTGGCGCTGGAGGCCAGGGCAATCTTGCGGCCGCGCTTGCGCAGCAGCTGGAACAGCTCCTTCACGCGCGGGAAGGGGCGCACCTTGGGGAGGAACTCGCGCTTGAAGCGCGCGGAGCGGTCCTCCTCCAGGTCCTTGCCGAAGCGCTCCAGCTCCTCGTCGTTGAAGAAGACGGGCAACAGCTGGTCCGCGCCCTTGCCAATCTGGCTGCGCACGTGAGCGAACGGGATGTCCCGCCCGAACTCGATGAACGACCGGCGCCAGGCCTCGGCGTGCTCGTCCACCGAATCGATCAGCGTTCCATCCACGTCGAAGATGACGTTCTCGACCATGCGCGGCAAACCTCCGCCGCCAAGGTGGCGATGGCCGGCGTGCGGGTCAACCGCCCGTGGGTGACTTCGGTCCACTCTCCTGCGCTTCGCTGTCCACGAGTGTCCGGGGCTGCACGCTGTATCCCTCCGGAGCGGCGGGGGTGAACGCGTCGTTGGGCAGCGGCGTCTTCAGGTCCACCTTCGACAGCACCGTCTCCCCCTGCTTCGCGTCCCCCAGCCAGCGCGTCAGCTTCCTGGGCACGCACAGGCCCAGGTCCGTGTCGCAGTGCTCCTCCTCCATCCGCACCTCCGCCCGGGTGCCGTCCGGCGCGCGCGTCTTCTTGGCCAGGAAGTCCAGCGAGGGCCAGCGCAGCACGTACGTCACCTCCACGCCGCCGCCCGCCTCGCCCTCCAGCGCCATGGTCAGCTCCACGGCCTCCTTCGCCTGGGGCAGGCTCGCGGTGCGCCTCGCCTTCGTGCTGCGCAGGAGCAGCGGCGCGCGGAAGCCGTCCGGCACGAAGGGGGTGAAGATTTCGGTGAGGAACGCGGACAGCTTCTCCGCGGAGACCTGGGACGTGAAGGTGGTGAACTGCTTCGTCGCCTCCACCTGCTCGTACAGGTGCTTGCCGTCCCACCACACCTGCCGGGCCTGGGGCGCGGACACGGTGCCGCGCATCTTCTGGGGCGCGCGGTACGCGAAGGTGAAGCCCGCGGAGGCGGTGTCCCCTTCCGTCTGGGTGCCCTCCAACTGGTAGACCGTCAGCTTCGCGTCGCGCGCGGCCAGCTTCTCTCGCACCTGGGCCATCAACTCCGCGTCGTTCGCGCCTCCGGACGAGGACGAACGGCACGCGAGGAGGCCCACGAGGGGCACGAGGAGGAGGGCGCGCATGGGGATGCTCGGGGGCTGGAAATGGAAAAGGCCCCGCTGTTCCCAGGGGGCCTTCGGACTGCCTCGGTGAGGAGGCAGCTTGGGACTACTTCACCGCCACGCCGGTCGCGGAGGAGCTGGTGATGCCGATGATGGTGCCGAACAGGGCGAAGATGCCGTGACGGGGCGTGGTGGACGCCGACTTCAGGTCCACCTTGGAGGCGCCCATGGCCTTCGCCTCGGTGATGAGGAGCTTGTTCACCACGGTGTCCAGGTCGCTCTGAACGATGTCGATGATGTGGAAGATCGCGGTCAGGCCCAGCGAGCTGCCCTGGATGACGGCCACGGCCTCGCCGTTGGCGGCGATCTCGGAGCCGGAGACGATGGCGGACTCGACGCTCGTGCAGCCCACGAGGGAAGCGGCGGCGACGGCGGACAGGATGAACTTCTTCATGGTTATCTCCCCAACTGATGGTGGCTTGGATGGTGACGGAGCGGCCCGGACAGGCACTCCGCCGTTCAGTAAGACCTCAAGCGGCCGGGGTCGTAGCAGAAGGCTTTTTCAAGTCAAGGACCCGGGGCGGGTTATTCCGAGTTCTGTTGGACACTTCATCCGGCGGGCGGAGCGGGAGCGGTCGCCCCTCTCGCGGACGTGAGGCATCTTCGCGCATGCACCCGGTTTCCGTTCCACGTCCCGCCCCTGCCCGCGTCTGGCTGCACCTGCTGCTCTTCGTGGTGACGCTGGGGACGACGTTCCTCGCGTACCTGCTGCTCTTCGGCCGCTCGTTCCCGTTCAGTGGGGGCGGGCTGCTCGCGGAGGACCGGACCCAGGCGCTGTTCTTCAGCGGGTCGCTGCTGGCCATCCTGGGCTCGCACGAGATGGGGCACTACGTGCTCGCGCGGTGGCACAAGGTGGACACGTCGCTGCCGTACTTCATCCCGCTGCCGGTGCCGGGGAGCCTGGGCACGCTGGGCGCGGTCATCCGGCTGCGCGGGCGCATCCCCACACGCAACGCGCTGGTGGACATTGGCGCCGCGGGGCCGCTGGCGGGCCTGGTGGTGGCGCTGCCGCTGCTCTACTGGGGGCTGTTGCACTCCACGGTGGTGGACTCGCCGCCGGTGCCGTCCGCGTTCCCCGGCGAGTCGTCGCTGTGGGTGCTGGGGCAGGAGCTGCTGCGCTGGGTGATGGAGAAGGTGACGCAGGCGCCGCCCGCGATGGAGCCCGTCTACACGAGCCACCAGACGCACTTTGGCGACAACCTCCTCATGAAGGCGCTGACGTGGCTGGCGCTGGGCCCGCTGCCGGAGGGCAAGGACGTGGTGGTGCACCCGGTGGTGATGGCGGCGTGGTTCGGCCTGCTGGTGACGCTGCTCAACCTGCTGCCGGTGGGGCAGCTGGACGGCGGGCACCTGACGTTCGCGGCGCTGGGGCCCCGGGCCCGTCTGGTGGGCCGGGGCGTGGCGGTGGTGCTGCTCTTCCTCACCGTGTTCGTCACCGCGTCATGGGGCCTGTGGCTGGTGGTGGCGAGCAAGGTCGTGGGCTTCGGCCACCCGGAGGTGTTGCGGCCGGAGGAGCCCCTGAGCGCTTCGCGCAAGGTCATCTGCGCGCTGTGCCTGTTGGCGCTGGTAGGGTGCGCGATGCCCATCCCGCTGCGAGAGGTGTGGTCATGAAGTACCAGTGCGAGAGCTGCGACCGGCTGGTCAAGGTGGAGACCTACGTCCTCGAGGAGCACGCGCTGGCCGTGGCGTGCCCGGCGTGTGGCGCGTGGACTCAGGCGGCCCCTTCCCTCTCCAAGCCGGCATCCCCTCGGCCCGCGCCCACTCCTGCGCATGACGGCGTGGAGGACCTCGCGGTGGCGGCGCCCTACGCGGCCCCTCCGCCGTCACCTCTCGCTCGGCCCAGTGTCACCGCGCTGCGGGTGGTGCGTCCGGATGCTCCCGCCGCGGCCCCGCTCGCGCTGGACGGAGACCCCTTCCAGGCGCCTCCGGGCCACTGCCCCAAGTGCGTGGCGCCCATGCGCGACGACGCCGGGGCCTGCTCGGCGTGCGGACTGGTCTACGCCAACTTCATCCCGGACGAGCACCAGCCCTCCGAAGCCCTGGCCCAGGAGTGGCGCGAGCTGCTGGAGACCTGGCACGACTGGGACGCGCACGACCGCCTGCTTTCCCAGGTGATGATGCGGGGCGAGATGGCCATGGTGGGCCGGCTGTACCGCGTGCGGCTCGCCCGCGCGCCGAACGACGCCCAGGCGCTGCGCGGACGGGATGAAGTGGTCCGCCGGGTGACGACCACGACGCAGCTCATCTCCGACGGACCCTCACCGGCGCTGGGGCGCAAGATGAAGACCGCGGTGCTGAGCACCGTGCTGGTGGTGTCCCTGGTGCTGCTGCTGGTGCTCTTCCAGATGATGCGCGCGTCCTTCTAGGCGGCGGGTCCGGCGGAGCGCTGGCCGGCCCGCTTCCCGGGCGGGCGGGAGAAGGGGCTTCACGGCCGCGTCAGGGAACGCGCGGGGGACGCCGGGCGCTGTTATCCTGCGGGGCCGCCTTTCCGCCCTCCTGCCCCCGAACCGCCGCATGTCCGCGCCCGCGACCCGTCCTCTCTCTGTCGACAGCCTGCTGGGGCCTGGTGGCGCGCTGGAAGAGGCGCTGCCCGCGTACGAGCACCGCCCGGAGCAGCTCCAGATGGCGCGCGCGGTGGAGCGGGCCTTCTCCGAAGGCAGCTACCTGCTGGCGGAGGCCGGCACCGGCACGGGCAAGACGCTGGCGTACCTGGTGCCCGCGCTCCTGGCGGGGCGCAAGGTGGTGGTGTCCACGGCCACGAAGACATTGCAGGACCAGGTGTTCTTCAAGGACCTGCCGCTGCTCAGTGAGAAGCTGGGCCTGCGCTTCGAGGCGGCGTACCTCAAGGGGCGCGGCAACTACCTGTGCCTGCACCGCTACGAGTCCTTCGAAAAGGACCCGCAGTTCGTCTCGCGCGAAGAGGCGAAGCAGTGGCCGCTGCTCAAGAAGTGGGTGACGCAGACGGAGACGGGGGACCGGGCGGAGCTGGACTTGCCGGAGTCCTTCGCCGCGTGGTCCCGGCTGTCCACCACGTCGGAGACGTGCCTGGGCTCGCGCTGCTCGCAGTACGACACGTGCTTCGTCACGCGGATGCGCAAGCGCGCGGAGGCCGCGGACCTGCTGGTGGTGAACCACCACCTGTTCTTCGCGGACCTGGCGCTGCGCAGCTCCGGCAAGCGCACGGAAGGGGTGCTGCCCTTCTACGACGCGGTCATCTTCGACGAGGCGCACGCGCTGGAGGACGCGGCCAGCGGCCACTTCGGGTGCAGCGTGTCCAACTACCGGCTGGAGGAGCTGTCGCGCGACGCGGTGGCGGCCCTGCAGGCGAAGGATGAGCGCCACGCGACGCTCTCCGCGCTGGCCCAGCGGGTGCGCTCGCACGCGGACGCGCTGTTCCTCCAGGCGCCGCGCGCGCTGGGGATGTCCAGCCAGGAGTCCACCGTGGCCTTGCGCCCGGAGACGATGGGCAAGCTGTCCGGCGCGCTGGAGCAGGTGCGGGAAGGCCTGGCCGCGCTGGCGTCCTTCGCGGGCAGCGAGCGCGAGCCGGAGCTGGCCGCCATCCACCGCCGCGCGGAGGAGATGGCGGAGCAGCTCAGCTTCCTGGAGAAGTCCGAGTCCGCGGACCACGTGTATTGGGCGGAGGCGCGCGGCAAGGGGCTGTTCCTGCGCGCGAGCCCCATCGACGTGGCGAAGGAGCTGCGCGACCGGCTCTACGGCGCGCTGGACACGGTGGTGTTCACCTCCGCGACGCTCGCGGCGGACAGCCGCTTCGACTTCTTCGCCAAGCGCATGGGCATGTACGACGACGAGGGCCAGCCCGTGACGCACGTGCGCACGCTGGCGGTGCCCAGCCCGTTCGACTTCCCGCGCCAGTCCGCGCTGTACCTGCCCACGCACCTGCCGGACCCCAGCGCCCCGGGTTTCATCGAGGCGGCGGCGGAAGAAATCATCCAGCTGTGCGAAGTGACGGGCGGGCGCGCGTTCGTGCTCTTCACGTCGCTGCGCAACATGGTGCGCGCGTACGAGCTGACGGCGACGCGGCTGCCCTATCAGGCATTGCTCCAGGGGGAGCGGCCCAAGCAGCAGCTGCTGGATGCGTTCCGCCAGACGCCCAGCGTGCTCTTCGCCGCGCACAGCTTCTGGGAGGGCGTGGACGTGCCTGGGGACGCGCTGAGCCTGGTCATCATCGACCGGCTTCCGTTCGCGTCTCCCGGCGACCCGCTGGTGGCCGCGCGCATCCGTCAGATTCAGGCGCGCGGTGAAGAGCCGTTCGACCAGTACCAGCTGCCGCAGGCGGCGCTGGCGCTGCGGCAGGGCTTCGGGCGGCTCATCCGCACGCAGGCGGACCGGGGCATTGTCGCGATGCTGGACCGCCGCATCGTGACCAAGGGCTACGGCCGCGTGTTCCTCTCCAGCCTTCCGCCCGCGAAGCGGATGGAGGACACGACGGAATTGAGCCGCTGGTTCAACGGCCCGGTGCGCCCGGTGCCGCCCGTGCGCTCGATTCGCTGAACACGTCGCGCAGGCGCAGGCCCACGCGTGCCTGGAAGGGCGGGGCCAGGGTGTCCACGCCCGCGCGGCCCGCCAGGTACTGGCGGTCGAAGAGGTTCTCCACCGCGCCGAAGGCGTCCACCTTCCAGAACAGGTGGCGACTCACGAACAGGTCCACCACCGCCGCGCCGCCCATGCCGCGCGTGTTGAGGTCGTCCTCGTACTGCGGGCCGAACACACGCAGCTGCGCGGTGACGGAGACGATGCGCGGGTCATCGAAGGTGACCGCGAGCGAGCCGCGATGCCTGGGGTCCTGCGGGAGCTGGCGACCCACGAGGTCGGGCTGACCGGGGGCGCGCGTGACGACGGGGTCCACGAAGGTATAGGCGGCGAGCGCGGTCCACTGCCGGGACATGCGCCAGTCCGCTCCCAGCTCCACGCCTCGCACGCGGGCCCGGCCCAGGTTCTGTCTCTGGCGCGTGGCTCCGTCCGGCAGGGGCGTGGCGAGGGTGACGTTGGTGACGGGCGCGTCCAGCACGTTCCAGAAGCCGGTGACGCGACCGGTGAGACCGCGCGGGCCGGTGGCCTCCACGCCTGCCTCGGTGCCCCAGAGGCGCTCGGCGCCCAGGTCCGGGTTCGCGGCGGTGAGGACGGTGCCCACCTGGAAGGGGCGATAGAGCTCGTTGAGGGTGGGGGCGCGGAAGGCGCGGTACGCGGAGGCGCGCAGCGTGAGCCACTCCAACGGGCGCACGCGCGCGGCCAGGCGCGGACTGAGCTGGCGCGCGGTGCGGGGCTCGAAGGCGGTGGCGGTGGTGGTGCCGTTCGCGAAGCTCTCCAGCTGGCTGCCGTCGAAGTTGCGCCATGTGTCCCAGCGCAGCGTGCCGGCGAACTCCAGCGCGGGGGACACGGTGTAGAGGTCCTGCACGAAGACGCCGCCGGACAGCTGCGTGCCCCGCGTGTTGCGCGCGTAGAGCGTCGTGGCGGTGTAGCTGGCGGGGAAGAGCACCTCGTCGGCCCTGCCGTGGGAGCGGCGCACGTCCACGCCCGCTGCGAGCACGTGGGTTCCGCCCAGCGTCAGCTCTGGACCGGTCCAGACGAGCGAGCCGCCCTGGTCGTCCGCGGGCACGTCCTGGAGGGCGGAGCGGATCTCGAAGTTGCGGTCCGGTGCGACGCGCGCGCGGTCCTGGGCGAAGTGCTGGGTGCGGCCATGGAGGCCCAGCTCGAAGGCGCCAGCGGCGTCCGTGCGGAGGCGGGCGTTCGCGGCGAACCACATGAGGTCCACGCTGGCGACGGTGTACTGGGTGCCACCGTTCTGCGTCTCGCGGAACACGCCCGCGCGGGCGGAGAGGGACAGGCGGTCGGTGGCCGCTGCTTCGACGCGAGCCTGGGCGCTGACGTGGTTGGAGGGCGTGTCTCCGTCGATGCGGCCGCGCTGGCCTTCGGGGACGATGCGGTAGCCGTTGCTGGTGAGGCCCTCGACCTCCAAGGAGGCGCCCACGCGGCCCCAACGGTCCGCGATGCGAGCGGCGGCGAAGCCGGTGCCCAGGTTGCCGGCGGACAGGTCGACGTCGAGCGCCGGGCCGGTGATGGGCCGGGAGAACAGCTGCACCACTCCGCCCAGCGCGGCGCTGCCATAGAGCGCGGAGCCGCCGGTGGGGACGACCTCGACGCGGTCCAGGCCCAGGCGGGGCAGGGCGCGCCAGAAGACCCAGCCTCCGTAGGGGTCGTTGAAGGGAAGCCCGTCCAGCAGCACCAGCCCACGCGCCACGCCGGAGGGCGCGAGCCCGCGCAGGTTGAGCCCCTGCGCGGTGGGGTCCGCGACGAGCGACGGCGTGCGGCGGAACGTGGCCGCGGACGGCAGCGTGCGGATGAGCGCGTCCTGCGTGAGCGTGGGGCTGCGTTCCATCTCCTCGCGGGGAATCACCACCGTGGTGGCGGGCACGTCGCGCAGCGGCCGCGGCAGGCGCGTGGCGGTGACGACGGTGCGGGTGTCGCGAGGAGGCTCGGGCTGAGGCTCGGGCTCGGCGGGGGCCACGAGCGCGGCGGCCTCCGGCTCGCGGGCCGTGTCCGCGTCCACCGTCTGCGCGGTGGCCACGCCGGGCAACAGCAACGCCCATGCGAGGCGATGGGAGAGCGACGAGCGAGAGACGGCGCGAGGTCCAGGCATCGGGCCCGCTCTACTGGATGTCGTGCTCCCGGGCGAGCAATGGCGGGCTCCAGAAACACGAACGGCGGTGAAGCGCCCGGAGGGCCACTCCACCGCCGCCGTTCACGGCCGGAAGGCCGTGGGGAACAACTACGCCGCAGCCATGCCACCGCCGGAGGCGGCCGGGCCCTGGTACTGCGCGTCGCCGAAGCCGAGCATCGGGATGAAGATGAAGCCCAGGAACGCGATGCCAATGCCGAAGCCCGTGCTCTTGCCGAAGGACTTGGCCAAGTCGATGCTCATGATGATGCCCGCGATGAAGCCCGCGGGCGGGCACAGCAGGAACAGCGCCATCCACCAGATGGGGCGGCCCACGATGGTGAGCATGATGTAGAGGTTGTAGAAGGGAACGATCGCCGCCCAGCCGGGCTGCCCCGCCTTGACGAACATCTTCCACATGCCCGCGATCACCACGGCGATGACCGCGAGGTAGACGAGCGACATCACGATGGCGAACGGCCCGGAGGGCTGGGACTGCTGCTGCTCCATCGCCTGCCGCATCATCTCTGCTTGTTCTTCGTTCATGAGCGACTTCCCCCTCGGAAGTGTAGGACCCACCTCCGTGGGCGGATCCAAGTTCACTCCCGAACAAAGGCGAAGTCGGGGGGAGAAAGCAAATTCCTTCCCCCCGCCCGAGGGAGGCCGCTCAGGCCTTCAGCGTCTCCGGCACCTGCCAGTCCGGCTTCAGCCGCTGGATGACCTTCACGAAATTCTCCTTGTCCTGGGCTTTCTCCAGGGCGGCCTCGGGGAGGATGACGTCGTCCTTCACCAGCCGCTCCAGGTGCATGTCCAGGGTCTGCATGCCCTGGTTCTGGCCGGCCTGCATCTTGGAGGCGATCTGGAACACCTTGCCCTCGCGAATCATGGCGGCGATGGCGGCGCTGCCCACCAGGATTTCGAGCGCGGCGACGCGGCCCTTGCCGTCCGCGGTCTTGATGAGCTGCTGGGCGACGATGCCGGCCAGCGACTCCGCGAGCATGCCGCGCACCTGGCCCTGCTCGTCCGCGGGGAAGGAGTTGATGATGCGGTCGATGGTGGCGGGGGCGCTGTTGGTGTGCACCGTGGCGAAGACGAGCACGCCGAAGCTGGCCAGCTGGAGCGCCAGCTTCATGGTCTCGTTGGTGCGGAGCTCGCCGATGAGGATGACGTTGGGGTCTTCACGGCCGGCGGAGCGGATGGCGGTGGCGAAGCTGGAGGCGTGCGGGCCCACCTCGCGGTGGGTGACCTGGGACTTGAGCGATTCGTGCACGAACTCCACCGGGTCCTCCACGGTGAGCACGTGCGCCGGGCGCGTCTTGTTGATGTGGTTGATCATCCCGGCGAGCGTCGTGGACTTGCCCGAGCCCGTGGGGCCCGTCACCAGCACCAGCCCGCTGCGGCGGTCCGCCATCTTGCGCACCACCTCCGGCGTCTTCAGGTCCTCCAGCGACAGCACCTTGCTGGGGATGGTGCGGAACACGGCGCCAATGCCAGTCATCCGGTAGAAGTAGTTGGCGCGGAAGCGGGCCTTGGTGCCGTAGCCGTAGGCGAAGTCCAGGTCCAGCTCCTCCGTTATCTGCCGCTTCTGTTCGGGCGAGCAGATTTCGAAGAGCAACGACTCCAGCTCTTCGGTGGTGAGGGCTTCTTCGCGCAGGGGCATGAGCTCGCCGCGGATGCGGCCCAGGGGCGGGTAGCCCACGCCCAGGTGCAGGTCGCTGCCCTTCTTGTCGAGCAGGACGTCGAACCAGGCGGCGATGCGAGGGGTGTCCGTCATGTCAGGCGCCCTTCTTGCCAAGCAGTGAGCCCACCTTGGACAGCATCCGCGCGCCCTCCTGGGCGGTGGCGGGCGGGGGCACGGTGGGAGCGGCGCCGGGCCGCTTGCCCGTCACCATGGCTTCGATTTCGTCCGGGTTCTCCGCGAAGCCCTTCACCGTCTCCAGCGTCGCCTTGCCGGAGCGGGCCAGGTCCGCGAGCGAGTCCTCGAAGCGGATGATGCCCAGCGACTTGCCGCGCTGCTGGAGGGAGGGGATCTGGTACGTCTTGTTGTCGCGGATGAGGTTGCCCAGGGCCACGGAGCCGGTGAGCACCTCGGCGGCGGCGACCAGGGACTTGCCGTCCGTGCCAGGCATCAGCCGCTGGCTGACGATGAGGCGCAGGCCGCTGGAGAGTGACAGCCGCACCTGCTGCTGGTCCGCCGGCGGGAAGAGGTCGATGAGCCGGTCGATGGTCTTCGCCGCGCTGGGCGTGTTCATGGTGCTGATGAGCAGGTGGCCCGTTTCGCTGGCGGCGAGCGCCATGCGCACGGTCTCCGTGTCGCGCAGCTCGCCCACGACGATGACGTCCGGGTCCTCGCGGAGGCTGCCCTTGAGGGCGCTGGCGAAGGTGCGGGTGCTGGTGCCCACCTCGCGCTGGCTGATGAGGGCACGCTTGCGCGGGTGCACGTACTCCACCGGATCCTCCACGGTGAGCACGTGGTGCGTCGTTTCACGGTTGATGATGTCCACCAGCGCCGCGAGCGTGCTCGTCTTGCCGTGACCGGATGGACCGGTGAGCACGATGAGGCCCTGGTGGTGGTGCGTGGCCTTGGCGATGTCCGCGGGCAGGCCCAGCGACTCCAGGGTGGGGATTTCGCGGGGGATGACGCGGAAGGTGCCCTTGAGGCCCGTGCGCTGGCGGCACACGTTGACGCGGAAGCGGCCGGTCTCCTCGGAGTCCAGCGCGAAGTCCACGCTGCCGTCCTTCTCCAGCACGTGGCGCAGCCGCTCCGGGATGATGGGGAGCAGCAGCCGCTCCACCGTCTCCGGGGACAGCGGCGTGTCCTGCGGGAGCAGCTCTCCGGCCAGGCGCAGCAGCGGAGGCCGTCCGGCCACCAGGTGCAGGTCGCTGGCGCTCATGCTGCGCGCCTGCTCCAGCAGCACGGTCAGGTCGCGGCCCGGAGCGGAGGTCGCGCGCGAGATGGGGATGATCCGCGCGGGGGGATTCGCGCTGGCGGTGGAGTGGGACGCAGCGCCTGCATGGGACGCAGCGCCTGGATGGGCCGCAGCGCCTGCATGGGCCGCCGCACCTGCATGGGCCGCAGCACCCGCGTGGGCAGGCGCACTCGCGTATCCGCCCGCGCCTGCGTGTGAAGGAGCGCCCGCGTGAGGGGCCGCGCTGACAGGAACTCCTCGCGCGGCGGCTCCCGCACCCATTCCACCAGGCTGCGTGGCCCGCGCGTCCACGGGCGCGGAGACCGCGGGCACTCCCGCGTAGGGCGTGCGCGTGGGCGCCTGGGCGGACACGGCCGGCATTCCCGCGTAGGGCGTCCGCGTGGGCGCGGCAGGCGCCGCCGGAGCCGCTGCAGTCGCCGGAGCCGCCGCGGTCGCTGGAGCCGCGGCGGCCGCCGCGCCTTCCGCGCTTCGCGTGAGGCGCACGTTCATCAGCTCGCCCCGGCGCACCGCGGCGATGTTGAGGGAACCCAGGCCGGTGGCGTTCACCGTCCATTGCACCGGCGTCTCCGACACAGAGGACGCGCGCGCCATGCCCACCATCGCCTGGAGGGCCTTCACGAGCTCATCGGTGGAGAGGGCGCCTGGATCGACGGGCTCGTAACCGTTGGCGCCGCGCACCATCGGAGGACGGCCACTGGCCAGGGCCAGCTCGGTGATTCCAGGACGCGAGAGATGACGCAGCAGTTCCGCGAGCGGTTTCATTCAGGGGGAAGCCCCACCGCTGCCGTGCGTCAGGCCCGGCGGGGTGGAAACTCCCGAAAGGATAGTCGACCGCCGCGCTCCAGGTCACCCTGGGGGCATGCCCCAAACGCACGACGGGAGCGGCCGTGCGAGGGCCCCTCCCGTCGGGTCCAACCGATTGCTGGGGTACCGCGGACTACAGCTCGCGCGACATCAGGAGCCGCAGCTTGCCGGACTTCTTGGAGACCACCGTGGCCACCGTGGTGAAGCCCGCCTTGCGGTAGAAGCCCACCGCGGGCGCGTTCGCAGGATCCACGCGCAGGGCGATGGTCTTGCGGTACATGTCGCGCGCCGCGTCCAGCGCCTTGTCCAGCAGCATGGCGCCCAGGCCGTGGCGCCGCAGCTCCGGCTTCACCACGATGTTGCGCAGGTAGGCCGCGCCCGGCACCGGACCGTCGCGCTCCACCGTCACGTAGCCCACCACCTGGCTCTGGAGCCGCGCCACGTGGATGAAGGGCTTCAGCTGGGTGAGGGCCTTGAGGCTCTCCTCCTGCGACTCACCCCGCCCCTTCCAGGGCTCGGAGTTGGCGCGCAGGGCCGACACCGTCGTCAGGTCCTCGTCGGTGGGCGGACCGAATTTGACCCCGGTCACCATTTCGTTGGGGAGCGTCGCTCCGTCCAGCACCGGCGTGGGGGCCGCCACCTCGACGCCAGGGTCCACCTGCTTCATCGTCATCGCCTTGCTCCTCCGTCGCGTCCGCGATCCTAACCGGTCCCCCCGTACCCATGCACGCGATCATTCCGCGCGCATTGTTCTGTTTTCCGTGTGGGGAGACGTCCTCCTCCCAGGCGGGGAGCCGGAACTTGTCGAAACGCCGCCTACGGGCGCGTCATTCCGGGAAGACGCGTCCTGCTCCGCCGTCTGGACTGCGAGCGGCCTTCCGCGCGGAGCGTGAGGCCATTATAAAACCCCTGTCCGGGTCCCCCTCGGTCCGAGTTTAAGCCCCTTGCAACTCAACCACGCCCAGCGCGAGCTGACGCTCAAGATCGTCTATTACGGCCCCGGGTTGAGCGGGAAGACGACGAACTTGCGCAAGCTGCACGCGCGGGCGCGGCCGGACGTGCGAGGGCGCCTCCTGTCGGTGGATACCCACGACGACCGGACGCTCTTCTTCGACCTGCTGCCCGTCTTCTTCTCCACCTCCACGGGCTTCAAGGTGAAGGTGAAGCTCTTCACCGTGCCCGGTCAGGTCATCCACAACGCCACGCGGCGGGTGGTGCTGCAGGGCGCGGACGCGGTGGTCTTCATCGCGGACAGCCGGCGCGGGGCGGCGCAGGAGAACAACGCCTACTGGCGCAACCTGCAGGAGAACCTGCGGGAGATGGAGCTGGACCCCACGCAGGTGCCGGTGGTCATCCAGTTCAACAAGCGCGACCTGCCCGACAGCCTCACGGACGAGGAGCTGGCGGAGGTGCAGCGCCGGGGCAGCCAGCCGGTGGTGGGCTCCGTGGCCGTGCGAGGCGAGGGCGTGGTGGAGACCTTCCACGCCGTGGTGCAGACGGCCTGGCGCGCGCTGGAGGGCCGGGCGCAGCTGTCGCGCAACGTGGGCTTGAGCGAGGAAGAGTTCCTGGGGCAGATCTTCCGTCACATCGACCTGAGCGGTACGGCGCTGGAGGGGCGGTACGGCCCCGGCGCCATTCCTGGCGGCAGGGAGAGCGGGAGGGCGCCATGAACGGCGCGGCAGGCGGAGGATCCCGGAACACCGCGAGCGCGCCCCGGCGTGAGTCCGCGCTCCAGCGGCGGCTGTCGCTGGGGGACCTGCTGGACCTGCCGTCCTTCACGGAGGTGGTGAAGGGCTTCAGCGACCTGTACCGCGTGGGCATCAAGGTGCTGGACACGCGCGGCAACAAGCTGGCGGACGTGAAGGTGGGCCACGGCGACTTCTGCGCCTACGTCTTCTCCTTCCCGGACGGCCGCCACGCGTGCACCGCCATGGTGGGCCGGGTGAAGGACGGCCCCGTGCTGCCGGAGTCCGGCGGGCGCGTGGCGGACGGAGACGTCTCGGAGGCCGCGGGCCTCATCGCGCTCACCTGCTTCACCGGCCTGCGCTACGTGGTGATGCCGGTGCGCTGGGACGGCGACCTGTTGGGTCGGGTCATCCTGGGGCCCTTCACGCCGGAGGAGCTGACGGACTTCCCGGAGACGCTCACCAGCATCCACGGCCTGGACCTGGAGCGCGCGCAGGAGCTGCTGGGCCGCGTGCGCCGCGTGCCGGAGCGCACCGCCGCGCAGGTGCTGGGCCACTTCGGTCAGGTGCTGGGCGCGCTCGTCGCCAGCGGGCAGAAGGCGTACCTGGCCACGCACCTGCATCTGGAGTCCACGCTGGAGGTGCACCGCGAGCTGGAGGCGCAGAACGCGCGGCTGCTCCAGGCGAACGCGCGGCTGAAGGAATTGGACCGGCTGAAGTCCACCTTCCTGGGCACGGTGAGCCACGAGCTGCGCACGCCGCTCGCGTCCATCCTGGGCTACTCGGAGATGATGGCGGAGGGGCTGGCGGGGCCGCTCAACCCGGAGCAGCTCCAGTACGTGCGCACCATCGTGGAGAAGGGCGAGACGCTCCTCTCGATGATCTCCTCGCTGCTGGACCTGAGCCAGATTGAAGCCGGGCGTCTGCGCCTGTCCATGGCGCCGGTGGACCCTGGCTACGTCATCCAGACGGCGGTCTCCAGCGTGCTGCCGCAGGCGCAGCGCAAGGGCCTGGAGCTGGAGGTGCGGCTGCCGCACACGCCGCAGCCCCGGCTGGCGGGTGACTTGGACAAGCTGCGCCAGGTGGTGGTGAACCTGCTGGCCAACGCGGTGAAGTTCACGCCCGCGGGCGGCCGGGTGAAGGTGACGCTGTCGGACGCGGCGATGCAGCAGGAGCTGGGCGTGCCCGGCTACCGCATCAGCGTGGAGGACACCGGCGTGGGCATCCGCGCCGAGGAGTTCGAGCGCATCTTCCAGAGCTTCTACCAGGTGGACGGCAGCTCCACGCGCGAGTTCGGCGGCGCGGGGCTGGGCCTGGCCATCGTGAAGAGCCTGGTGGAGGGCCACGGCGGCCGGGTGCGCGTGGAGAGCGAGTTCGGCCACGGCTCGCGCTTCATCGTCCAGCTGCCGCTGCACCCGCCCATGCAGGAGCGCGGATTGACGGCCGCGCCTCCCATGTCGGAGCCGGACCGCTTCTAAAGGCAGACAGCCGCATGCCGCGGCGCGCCAGCCACGGAGCAGGCGGATGGCTGGAGCCATGTCCTGAATTTAGAGTTTATACGGCTTAAGCTTGATTTGAGCAAAAAGCTGTATAGTCTGTTTTCTGTAGTTCCCAACCCCGCTGACATTGGAGTTGCCCATGAAGACGTTCTCGATCCGCGCGTTCGGCGTGGCTGCGTTCGCTATTGCCGGTCTGACGGTGGGCTGTGGTGGCGCGCCGGAGGACATGGAGGCGCAGCCGCAGGATGGTACGCAGGTGAACGCGCCTGCCCAGGAGGAGAACAACGACCGCCCGGTGCACGCGAAGTACTTCCGCTGGGTGTGCAACGCGAACACCGTGGGCCTGCGCACCTCGCCGGGCGGCGCCGTGTACGCGCAGATCAACTACGGCGAGGGCGTGGAGGTGTACAGCCGCGACGGCAACTGGATGTACGTGCAGCGCCTGTCCACCGGCCAGTGGGGCTGGACGGACGCGACCTACTTCTGCGTCTGAGCCCGCTTCGCTAGTCCGCGTGGGGCTGTTCGGAGGCGTGGGGCTTGAACAGCTCCGCGCCTCCGGCGTCCGCCGGAAGGAACGTGGGCAGCCGCGTCTGCACGAACGCGCCCACGAGCCCCAGCAGCATCACCACGCCCAGCGCGCGGCCCAGCCGCAGCGTGAGCGATCGCTGCTCCGACACGCGCGCCACGAGGATGAAGTTGATGGCGGCGCTGGCGAGCGACGCGATGATGGCGCCCACTCCTGCCGTCGTGGGGGAGATGGTGCCGTTGGCGCACAGCGACGCGGCGGACGCCACCGCGGACGCGCTGGACACCAGTCCGCCCACGGCGCTCACCGCGTAGAAGCCCCAGCGGCCCAGCAGCGTCTGGCCCACGGTGCCCACCACCTGGAGCGCCAGGAAGATGAGGCCGAACTTCAGCGCGGACGGCAGCGAGAAGGGCGACTTCAGGGGCAGGGCGGGAGGCTCGGCGCTGGGCGTGGCCTCCACGCGCGAGCGCATCAGCGCCAGACCCGTGCTGGACAGGAGGATGAGGACCAGCGGGATGGCGGAGTCCACCAGCGCGCGGAACGAGAGCAGCCCCAGCAGCACGGCGTTGCGCAGCGCCATGGCGGCGGTGGCCAGCATCACGCCCCGGTAGGCCACGTCGAGCAGGCGTCCGGAGGTCTCGCGCACGCGGTTGGCCAGCTCCGCCACGGTGACGGTGCTGTTGACGAGCCCGCCCAGGAACCCCGTCACCTCCACGCCGTGCGTGCCGAACACCTTCCACAGCATGTAGTTCACGAAGCCGATGGCCGCGATGAGGATGACGGTCACCCACGCGGCGCGCGGCTCGATGAGGCCCCACGGGTCCACCGGCTGCGAGGGCAGCACCGGGTAGATGGCGAAGGCGAGGATGGCCAGCAGGATGGCGCTGCGCAGCTCCTCGGCGGTGATCTTGTGGCTGAAGGTGGCCATCCGCTCCTTCCACGCGAGCAGGCCCGCCGTCGTCACTCCCACCGCCGCGGGCGTCACCGTATGACCCAGGCCGCACAGCACGCCGGCGAAGCCCGTGACGAGCAGCGCGGCGGACGTGGTCAGCTCCGCGCCGCCGTTGGCGCGCAGGGACTGCCAGTTGAGGAAGCACAGCAGCACGCCCAGCAGCGCGAGGCTGAGCAGCGCGAAGTTCGGGCCCAGGAGGCCGCCCATGCCGCCCAGCAGCGCCGCGAAGCCGAACGTGCGCAGGCCGGCCTCCTTGCCACGCCACTCACGCTCCAGCCCGACGAACAGGCCCACCGCGAGCGCGAGCGTCAGCCGCATCAACGTCTGCAGCGGTGGCCAGGAGACGACGGGGGGAAGACCTTCCATCATGCGAAAACCTCTCTCGGACCGTCATGCTCGCGTGTCGGGCCGACGTCAACGCCGCACCCCGTCACGCGAAAGGGACCCGCGTCAGGTGAGGGCGCGAGGGCCTTCGGGGGCGGGTCCGCCACTGACGACGTGCAGCCGCTCCCAACCTTGTCGCGCCAGGAGTTGGTGCAGCCTCGGCCGCAGCGCCGCCTGGAGCGCCTTTGCTCCGGCCTCCTCCTTCAACGACAGCGCGGGAAGTGACCAGCGCTCGCGCACGCGGGCGTCCATGCCCGGGGCATGGTCCGCGACGTCGATGAGGACGTAGTGCGACGCGGGCACGTTCCGGTCGCGCAGGGGCGCGGCGCGCAGGTTCGCCTCCCGAATCAGCGTCTCCACCGCGGGAGGCGGCCCGTCATCCAGGCCCGAGCCCGGCGGCGGCGACACCACCGCTCGCGCCCGGTCCGGGTGCGCCAGCGAGTTGAAGAGGGCGGCGGCCAGGTGCGCCGGCCCTGCTTCCGCGCACTCGAAGACGACGGTCTCCACTGCCGCCGTGGGGGCGGGTTTCGGCGTGCCGCCCAAGAGCCATCGGAAGAGGAACACCGCCAGCGCCGCGCCCAACAGCTGGGCCGCGACGAAGGACTCCACCTCCCACGGACTCATCACGCCCACGTGAGCGCTGGCCGCGCGCGCCAGCACCAGCGCCGGGTTCGCCAGCGAGCGCGAGTCCGTGAACCACACCGTCGCCGCCACGTACCCCGCGATGGCCAGCGGCGTCGCGGACGGACGCGTGCGCACGCAGCCTCGCACCACCACCAGCAGCCCGAACGTGGCCACCATCTCCGTGAGGAACCGGGCCCCGTCCGCCGCGGGCATCCTCGCGGTGAGCAGCAGCGGCTCATTGCACATGCGGTGCGCCACGAGCCTGCCCACCAGGCTGCCGGACAGCTGCGCCAGCGCGTACAGCGGCACCTCGCGCCAGGGCGTGCGGTCCCCCAGCGCGTCCGCGAAGGTGAGCGCCGGATTCAAATGCGCGCCCGACAGCGGACGCAGCACCCACAACAGGCACGCCAGCACCGCGCCGCAGGACAGGGACATGAAGAGGCGTCCCTCCGTGGCGCTCGCGCCCAGGTGCTCCGCGACGTGGTGCGACCCCTCCAGCGCCACCACCACCAGCCCGCAGCCCAGCGCTTCCGTCACCAGCCGGCGGCGCAAATCCATGGGTGTGGCGGAAGAGGGCACTCCCTGTCCTATGCCTGGGAGGTCCGACACCGTCAACGCCACGTGCCTCCATCCCGCTCGCCCGTTCGCGGGTCGTCATTGCGTCCCCCGGCGCGAGCGTGGTCTTCAGTGCCGCCATGCCCGGCGAGTTCGACCTCATCCAACGCTTCCTCGCCTGCTTCCCACGCGCGCGGGTGCCGGTGGGCCCGGGGGACGACTGCGCCGTGCTCGCCCCGTCCAAGGGCGCGCTGTGCGTCACCACCGACGCCGTGGTGGAGGACGTGCACTTCACCCGCGCGACGTTCTCCGCCGCGGACATCGGCCACAAGGCGCTCGCGGTGAACCTGTCGGACCTGGCCGCCATGGGCGCCACGCCGCGCTGGTTCGTCTGCGCGCTCGCGCTGCCCCGGGACTTCCCCGCCCGTGAGCTGTCCGCCATGGGCCGGGGCATGGCCGCGCTCGCGAAGGCCCACCGCATCATGCTCGTGGGCGGCAACTTCACCTCCGCGCGCGAGGTGTCCGTCACCCTCACCGTCACCGGGGAGCTGTCCCACGCGCCCATCACCCGCTCGGGCGCCCGGCCCGGCGACCTCCTCTATGTCTCCGGCACGCTGGGCGACGCGCGCCTGGGACTCCAGCACCTCCAGGCCGGCGTCCGGCGGGGCGCGGCCGTGAAGCGCCAGCGCCGCCCCGAGCCCCGCATCGCCCTGGGGAAGCTGGCCGCGCGCTTCGCCTCCGCCGGGATGGACGTGTCGGATGGACTGGCGCAGGACCTGGGCCACCTGTGCGCCGCGTCCCGGGTAGGCGTGGAACTGGAGCTGGACCGGCTGCCCCTGTCGCCCGCCGTGCGCGCGGCGCTGGGGCCGGAGGGTGCCTTGCGGGGAGGGGAGGACTACGAACTGCTACTCGCCGTCCCACCTTCGCGCATGCAGGCGTTCGAGCGTGCGTGCGCCCGCGCCGGGCAAAAGGTGACGCGCATGGGAGTGCTCACCCAGGAGCAGACGTTGCGAATTCGAGACGCGGGGGGGCATCTTCTGACCCCTCCGGCGGGATTCGATCACTTCGCCCGGTCAAGCAGGCAGATCCGGCCGGATGATTGACCCGTACCAGACAGCAAGGCTAAACCCCTGGGCTGTTTTCCGCCCCTCCCGCTGAAAGCACCCCGTGCGCCGCCCCCTTCGCGACGACCCCTCCTCTGGCC
>NZ_RAWF01000164.1:0-22719 GCF_003612075.1 Corallococcus sp. CA041A | reverse complement strand
TGCTTCCTCGGCTGGCGAGCAAGAAAGCCAATAATTCCCGCCGGTTGACGGGTTTTGCATGATTGCCCGGGGGCGCCCGCGGCCGGTACACTCCGGTCGCTGGCGCCCTCGTTTCATTCCCCCTTTGGCCAACGAGCATCATGGAACAGCCTTCCACCCCTGCGCGTCCCACGCTGCGTGTGACCGATGACCGCTCCTTCGTTGAAACCGAAGCGGCCCTGGAGAAGACGGGCCGGGTCGAGGAGCTGATCCGCCTGTACGAGGGGCGCTCGCGGGACGTTCCGACGGAGGAGGCGGCGCGCCTCTTGTGCCGCGCGGCGGAGCTGGCACACGAGCGTCAGCGCAACGCGCCGCGCGCGGAGGATCTGCTCAAGCGCGCGCTGCTGGTCGCGAAGGACCCGATGCCCGCGCTGCGCGGTCTCAAGCGACTGCATGAGATCCGGCAGGATTCGTCGTCGTTGGTGGACGTGTTGGAGCGGCTGGGCGCCGCGACGCAGGGCGAGGAGAGCGCGGGCCACTACCTGAAGGCCGCGGACCTCTACGAGCAGAAGCTCTTCCGGCGCGACCGCGCGGTGCTGTGCCTGCAGCGCGCGGCGCGAGTGAAGCCGGACCGCGCGACATTCCGGCGCGTGCGCCAGCTGCTGCTGTCCGAGGAGCGCTTCCAGCCGGCGTTCGAGGCGCTGCAGCGCGAGCGTGCGGCGCTGGGCGACGCGGGCATGGCGGAGGAGTACGCCGCGCTCGCGGAGCGGCTGGTGGACGACCCCACCGAGCACGCGCTGGCGCAGCAGGTGTTGGACGTGGCGCGTGAGCTGGATCCGCAGAACGCGCGCGCGGACAAGGCCACCCGCGCGATGCAGCGCTTCGAGCAGGTGTGGCGCGACAAGGTCCGCATGCTGCGCGGCATGTCGCTGGAGGAGCGCGACCGCAAGAGCGCAGCGCGCCTGTCGCTGCTCGTGGCGAAGCTGTTCGCCTGGTACGACCCGGGCTCCGCCGCCAAGGTGAAGGAGGCGCTGGACCGCTGCTTCCTGCTGTGGCCGGGCATGCCGGAAGCGCTGACGCTCATCGAGCGGATGGCGGGGCGCGCGGGCGACTACGGACCGGCGCTCGCGCAGCTGGAGGCGATGGCGGGCGAGGCGCGCGACCGCACGGCGCAGGTGGACCTGTGGCTGCGCGTGGGCACGGTGAAGCTGGGCCGGATGAACGACGCGGCCGGAGCGCTGGCCGCCTTCGAGAAGGCCGTGGCGGCGGATGCGTCGCGCGCGGACGCGGCCAGCCTGGCGGCGGAGCTGATGCTGGGCCAGGAGCGCTACGCGGACGCGGTGGCCACGCTGGAGCGCTACCTGGGCACGGTGAAGGACCGCGCGCAGCAGGCCAGCCTGCGCCTGCGCCTGGCGGACCTGTGCATGCAGCAGCTGCAGGACGCGGACGCGGCGCGCGCGCACCTGGAGGCGGCGCTCAAGCTGGAGCCCACCAACGCGCTCGCGGCCTTCCAGTTGTCGCGCCTGCTGGCGGAGGACGAGAAGCTGGACGAGGTGCTGCCGCTCCTGGAGCTGGCCATGCTCGCCCCGCGTCCGCGCGCCGAGCGCGTGGCGTTCTGCGAAGCGCTGGCGTTGATGTTCGAGGAGCAGGAGAACGAGCGAGGCGCCTTCGAGGTGCTGGCGCGCGCGCTGGAGCTGGAGCCGGGGCGGCCGCTGCTGCTCAACACGGTGGTGGAGCACGCGGAGAAGGCCAACGCGCAGCCGGCGCTGGCGCACGCGCTCTTGCGCGCGGCGCAGGGGGCGACGCCTCCGGCCGTGGCGGTGGCGCTGTGGCGGCACCTGGCGCAGCTGCTCCAGGGCCCGCTGGCGGACCCCGTGCGGGCGGAAGCGGCGTGGCGCGAGGTGCTCTCGCGCGTGCCGGGAGACACCGCGGCGAGCGAGGCGGTGAAGTCGCTGCAGGCGGCCGCGGCGCTGGCGGATGATCCGAAGACGCGGCTGGAGACGGACATCGCCCGGCGCGAGGCGGCCGGTGCCTCGCCCGTGGAGTTGGAGCCGATCGTGCGTCAGTGGGTACAGCTGGCGCCCGAGGACACGCAGCCGGTGCAGCGGCTCCAGGCGCTGTGCGTGGCGCTGTCGAAGTTCGAGGAGGCGGCGGCGCTGGCGGGGAAGCTGGCGACGCTCTCCGAGTCGCAGCTGGAGCGCAACGAGTGGACCGCGCGGCAGGCGAAGCTGTACGCGGAGCGGCTGAACCGCCAGGAGGACGCGGCGGACCTGTTCCTCGCGCTGCTGGCGGAGAACGTGTCCACGGGCGTGGTGGTGGGCGGCCTGGAGCGGCTGGCGGCCGGCGGCGTGCGCACGGTCGCGCTGACCGAGGCCCTGGCGAACCACTACGGCCGCACGGGCGACCACCAGCGGCAGGTGGCGGCGCTCCAGCAACAGCTGGACTCCACGACGGACGCGCCCACGCGCAAGCGGCTGCTGACGGTGCTGGCCGGCATCCACGAGAAGCAGCTCGCGGACAGCCGCGCGGCGTTCGACACGCGGCTGCGCATGGTGCGCGAGGAGCCGAAGGACGAGTCGGGACGCGCTGAGACGGCGCGCCTGGCGCGCGACCTGTCCGCGCACGCGGAGCTGGGCCGCGTGCTGCGCACGCTCGCCACCGAGTCCGAGGACCCCGTCCTCGCCGTGCAGTTGCTCTCCGAGGCGTCGGTGCTGGCGGAAGAGGGCGGCATGGCGGCGGAGGCCATCACGGCGCTGGAGGCCGCGCTGGCGCGCTCGCCCGAGGCGCCGCAGGTGCTCCAGCGCCTCGTGCGGCTGTACGGGCGCGCGGGCCGCTCCGCGGACGCGGAGACGCTGCTGCGCAAGCGCATCCACGCCACGCGTGGGCCGGAGCGGTTGGATCTGCTCCTGCGGCTCGTGGACCTGAACGTGGAGCTGGGCCGTCCGCAGCAGGCCGCCGAAGCGCTCCAGTCCGCCATCACGCATGGCGGCGAGGAGGGCCGGCACCTGCCGCGCCTGGCGGAGCTCTACGAGAAGGCCGGCATGCAGCGCGAGCTGGGGGACACCCTGGCGCGGATGATCGGCCTGGCGGAGACGGCCGGTGACGCGGACCACGTGTCGCGGCTGAAGCTGCGCCGCGCGCAGTTGCTGCAGGGCTCGCAGGACGGCGGCGCGGAGGCGGTGCAGAGCTACGCGGATCTGCTGCGGCAGCGTCCGTCGGATCCGGACGCGCTCTCGGCGCTGGAGGCGATGCTGGCCTCGGGCTCTTCGCGTGAGGCGGCGGCGCGCGCGCTGATTCCCGCGTACGAGCGCACGAAGGAGCACCGCAAGCTGGTGGCGACGCTGGACGTGCTCTCGGAGGTGGCTCGCGACGACACCGGGCGGGTGCAGGCGCTGCGTCACGCGGCCCAGGTGCACCTGGCGCACCTGCGGCAGCCGGAGCTGGCGTTCGCGGCGCTCGCGCGGGCGCTGCGCCTGGCGCCGTCGGACGCGGGCCTCCGGGCCGCCGCGCGTCAGGCCGCGGAGGACGCGGACTCGCTCGACAGCTTCGCGGAGATCCTCTCCGAGCTGACAGAGGAGGGCGACGTGGGCCCCGCGCGCGCGGCGCTGCTGCGCGAGCTGGCGGAGGTGCAGGAGAAGAAGCTCGACGACCGGCCCGGCGCGGTGAAGGCGCTTCGGGCGCTGTTGGAGCTGGAGCCGGGCAACCTCGACAGCCTGCGGGCGTTGCAGCGGTTGCACCGCGCGGGCGAGGAGTGGGCGGCGCTGGCGGAGGTGCTGGAGAAGCTGGCGGCGGCCATCCAGGAGCCCGCGGATCAGCTCGTGTGTCTGCGCGAGGCCGCGCTGCTGCACGAGGCGAAGCTCACCGACAAGGAGAGCGCGGCGTCCGCGTGGCGCGCCATCGCGGAGCGCGACCCGGCGCAGCGCGAGGCCGCCACGGCGCTGGACCGCCTCTACACGGACCTCAACCGTCCCAAGGACCTGGCGTGGACGCTCACGCTGCGGCGCAACCAGGAGGGCCAGAGCCCGCAGGGGCGTGAGGTGTCCTTCCGCCTGGCGGAGCTGCTGCGCACGGTGCTGGACGACGCCAACGCGGCGCTGGGCCTCTACAAGCGCATCCTCACCGAGGACCCCGGCCACCCGGGCGCGAGGGCCGCGCTGGAGGCCTGGGTGAAGGCGGCCGTGCCCATGAGCGGCGCGGCGCTGGAGGTGCTGGACAAGGTGCTCGCGCAGGTGGGCGACCATGCCCGCCGCGTGGCGCTGCGCGAGACGCGGATGGAGTCCGCGCTCACGGTGGAGAAGATCATCCTCGCCGGCGAGGTCCGCCGCATCTACGAGCGCGACATGCAGCAGCCGTCGCTCGCGTTCATGGCGTCGGTGAAGGCGTTCGCCAACGACCTGGACCGCGAAGGCGTGCGTCCGGACCTGGAGCGCCTGGCCCGCGATACGGGCAGCCACGAGGTGCTGGCGGAGATCTACGAGACCACCGCGGTGGAGCTCACCGCGGGAGACCCGGCGACGCTGGACCTGCTGCGCCGCGCGGCGGAGCTGCGTGAGAGCCTGGATCAGCCCGAGGAGGCCACGCGCCTCTGGAAGAACCTTCTGGCGGACGCGCCGCAGGACCGTCAGGCGCTGGAGGCGCTGTCCCGGCTCTACGAGAAGGGCCAGAACGCCAAGAGCCTGTCGGAGGTCTACGCCCGTCAGGCGCAGCTCTCCACCGACCCGGAGGCGCGGCTGGGCCTGCTGCTCAAGGCCGGCGAGGCCTACGCGAGCGCGGGCGAGGACGCGAAGGCCATCGAGGTCCTGCGCTCCGCCCTGGCGAACCGCAAGGTGCCCGAGGGGCTGCTGGCGCTCGACAAGCTGTACGCGAAGACACGCCACTTCGTGGAGCAGGCGGACGTGTTGGATCAGCTCGCGGAGCTCGCGCCGGACGAGCCCGGGCGCCGCGCGTACCTGCTGCGCCGCGCGCAGTTGCTGGAGAAGGAAGTCGGTCCCACCGAAGCGCTGCCGGTGTACCGCCGGCTGCTGGAGCTGTCGCCGGGCGACGGCCAGGTGGTGGCGGGCCTGGAACGCCTGCTCGCGCACGACGGGCCCCGCCTGGAGGCGGCGCGGTTGCTGGAGCCCGTCTACCGCGGCCTCAACGACACGCGGAAGCTGGTGGACGTGCTGGAGGTGCTGTTGCCGGGCGTTCCGCCGGAGAAGCGCCTGGAGCGGCTGCAGGAGATCGCCGTCCTGCGCGAGGGCCTGGGCCAGACATCGCTGGCCTTCGTCGCGCGCCTGCGCGCGTTCAACGAGCTGCCCGCTGAAGCCGGTGTGCGCGACGAGCTGGAGCGGCTCGCGGCGGACTCGGGCTCCTTCGAGGAGGTGGCTGCGGCCTACGAGGATCAGCTGGAGCGCGACCCCGCGGAGCCCCTGGCGGGCGACCTGTGGCGGCGCTTGGCGGCCATCTACGACAACCGCCTGAAGCGCTACGACCTGGCGGTGCGCGCCCTGGAGCAGGTGAGCCGGCGCGACCCGATGAACAGGCCGGTGCTGGAGGCCATCGCCCGAGTGCACCGCCGCACGGGGGCGCACCGGGAGCTGGCGCTCGTCATGCGCCGGCAGGTGTCCGCGGAGGTGAATCCGGCCTCGCAGATCAACCTGCTCTTCGAGCTGGCGCACCTGGCCGAGGAGACGCTGGCGGACAAGTCGCTGGCGGCGCAGGCGTACCGCGAAGTCCTGGAGCGCCGTCCGGAGAACGCCAACGCGTTGAAGCTCCTGGGCCGCGTGCTCGCGGACATGGAGCGCTGGGCGGAGCTCGCGCAGCACGTCGAGCGCGAAATCCAGATGGCGGACGCACGCGACGCGCAGGAAGAGGCGTCCGACCTGCGTGTGCGCCTGGGCCGGCTGAAGGTGTCGCGCCTGGATGATCCGCGCGGCGCGCTGGAGCTGTACCAGGCGGTGCTCGCGCGGCGCGCGGGCCACCCGGGCGCGGTGGGTGCGCTGGAGGAGCTGGCGCGTTCGGAGAGCCCGCTGCGTGGCGCGGCGGCGAGCGCCCTGGAGCCCATCTTCGCTTCGGTGGGCAACCACCTGAAGCAGGTGGAGATGCTGGAGTCGCGCGCCTCCGCGGAGCCCGTGCCGCAGGAGCGGGCCGCGCTGCTGCGCCGCATCGCGGAGATCTACGCCAACGCGCTGGAGAACGCGGAGATGGGGTTCCTCTCCGCCACGCGCGCGCTGCGCGAGCTGCCGGAGGATCCGCGTTCGCTGGAGCTGTGCATCCAGCTGGTGGACAAGGCGGAGGCGCCCGAGGAGCTGTGCGCGGTGCTGACCGAGGTGGCCCCCAAGGCCAGCGACGCGGCCCGTGCGGAGCTGTACCGCGCGCTCGCCCGCATGCAGGTGGACCTGGGTGAGCCGGCGGAGGCGCTCCAGTCGTGGAAGCGCGTGCTGGAGCTCAAGCCCACGGACACCGAGGCGCTGGATGGCACCGCGCGGCTGGTGGCTTCGACGGGCCGTCCCTCGGAGCTGCTGGAGGTGTTGCGCCGTCAGCTCGCGCTGTCGGAGGAGCCGGCGCGTCGCGCGGCGGTGCTCCACCAGATTGGCGCGTTGCAGGAGGAGCAGCTCAAGGATCCTCTGGGCGCGCTGGCCACGTTCCGGCGCCTCCTGGAGCTGCAGCCGGACGACGCGGTCGCGCTCGCTCGCATGGACAGCCTCTGCCAGAAGCAGGAGCGCTGGCCGGAGCTCGCGGACGTCCTCGCGCGGCGCATCGCGCTGATGCCGCCGGAGGAGGGCCTGGAGCTGAAGTTCCGCCTGGCGACCGTGCGCGAGTCCAAGCTGCTCGACAAGGCAGGCGCGCTGTCGCTGTACGGCGAGGTGCTGTCCATGCAGCCCAACCACCCGGGCGCGGTGGGCCGCATGGAAGCCATCGTGGCGCGTGAGCCGCAGAACCTGCTCGCGGTGGAGACGCTGCTGCGCGCCTTCCGCGCGAGCGGTGACGTCATGCGGCTGGCGCAGCTGATTGAAACGCGCGTGGGAGTGTCGCCGGATGCCATCGAGCGCAAGCAACTGCTCGGCGAGCTGGCCACGCTGCGCGAGACGCAGGGCGAGAGCGAGCTGGCCTTCCTCGCGCTCTACCGCGGCTTCAAGGAAGACCCGAACGACAGCGAGGTCCGCCGCCGCCTGGAGAACGCCACCGACGTCGCGGGCAGCTACGACGAGCTGGTGGTTCTCTACGAGGAGGCCCTCCCGCGCATCGCCGAAGCCGCCGACGCGGCCCTGGTGTGCCTCAAGCTGGGGCAGGTGCTGGAGACGCGCCTGCGCGACCCGGACCGCGCGGTGTCCTACTTCGAGCGTGCGCGCACGCTGCACACGTCGGTGCAGCAGAGCTCGCTCGTCGCGTTGGACCGCCTCTATCTGCACCTGGAGGCGTGGCCGGAGCTGGCCGGCGTGCTGGAGGCGCTGGCCACCGGCGCGACCCAAGCCGCGGACAAGATCGGCTTCCTCTTCCGCCTGGGGCAGCTCTACCAGGAGCGGATGGACAGCCCGGACCGTGCCGCGGGGGCCTACGAGGCCATCCTCGCGTTGGATCCGTCGCACCTCGCCTCGGCGCGGCTGCTGGAGGGCATCTACGAGGGCGCGGGCGCGTCCGAGAAGCTCTACGCCATCCTGAAGCTCCAGTCGGAGAAGGTCTCCGGCAGCGAGCGGGACCGCGTCCTGGGCAAGATGGCGCAGGTGTCGGCCGAGGGGCTGTCGGACCTGGGCCGCTCCATCGACCTGTACCGCGAGCTGCTGGCGAAGAACCCGCGCAACGAGCAGGTCTTCACCGCGCTGGAGTCGCTGTACGAGCGCGCGGGCCGTCCGCAGGACCTGCGGGAGATGCTCGAGGGCCGCCTGGCCATCACGCTGGATCCGCGTGAGGTGGTGCGCCTCAACGAGCGGCTGGGCCGCGTGGTGTACCGACTGCTCAAGCAGCCGGACGCGGCGGTGCCGTTCTTCAAGGCGGCGCTCGACCGCGACGCGCGCCACCGCGGCGTGCTGGACACGCTGCGCGAGCTGTACGACGAGACGGGCCAGCGCGAGGAGCTGGTGGGCGTGCTTCGCCGCCTCATCCCGCTGCAGGACAGCAGCGACGGCGTGAAGGCGCTCCGCTTGCGGATGGCGGAGGTGCTCGCGGGGATGGGCCGGCGCGAGGAGTCGCTGGACGCGGCCCGCCGCGCGCTGGAGGTGGAGCCGCACACCGTCTCCGACCTGGAGCGCGTGTACGCGCTGTCCGTGTCGCTGCGCGCGTGGAACGACGCCGTGCGCGCCCTGGAGCTCAAGGTCCAGGTGCACCTGGCGACCGAAGAGCGCGACCCGGCCATCGCCGCGTACTTCACGGTCGCGGACCTGTGGGAAGGGCAGGGCGGCAAGCCGGAGCTGTCCGCCGGCGCGCTGGAGAAGGTGCTGGAGCTCGACCCCGCCAACCGCACCGCCTACGAGCGCGTGTGCGCGCTGTACCGCGCGAACAACGACTGGCGCGCGTACGCCACGGTGATGGACCGCTACATGCCCCACCTCGTCACGGGCGAGGAGAAGATGGCGGCGCTGCGGGAGATCGCCCGGGTGCAGGAGGAGCGCCTGGGCCAGAAGGACGTGGCCTTCCTTGCGCTCTGCCGCGCGCTGCAACTGGACGCGGCCGAGGACGCGCTGCGCGAAGAGGTGGAGCGCCTGGCGGACGAGACGGGCAGCCACGAGGAGCTGGCGGCGGTCTACGAGGAGGTCGCGGACGAGCTGCCCCGTGGCCCGCTCGCGGAGCGCATCTACGCCACGCTCGCGCGCATCCACGACTCGCGGCTGGATGATCCGCAGGCGGCGGAGGCCGCGTTCCGCAAGATTCTGGAGTTCGACCCCACCAACTCCACCGCGCTGGACGGGCTGGCTGCGGTGTTCCAGCGGCGCGGCCGCGACCGCGAGTACGTCGTCGCGCTGGAGCAGAAGCTGGAAGCGGCGGGCTCCATCGAGGCGCGCAAGGGCATCCTCAAGGAAATCGCCCGCGTCTGGGACGAGACGCTGGACGACCCCACGGAGGCGGCCAGCTCCTTGTTGCGCGCGCTGGAGCTGGAGCCGGACCTGGAGACGCTCGGCGTCCTCACGAAGCTCTACCGGCGTGGAAATGCGTTCCGCGACGTGGCCACCACGCTGCTTCGGGCCCGCGACCTCGCGGCGTCCAACGAGGAGCGTGCGCGCATCCAGGTGGAGGTCGCGACCGTCTACGAGCGCGACCTCAAGGACGACGAGTCCGCGGTCTCCGCGTTCCGCATGGCGCTGGAGTTCGACCCCGTCAACCGCGAGGCGCTGGAGGCGCTGGAGCGGCTGCACACGCGGTTGGATCAGCCGGCGGACCTGCTCGCCATCTACGAGCGGATGCTGGAGCTGTCCCAGGACTACCGCGAGAAGGTCCGCGTCCTCTTCCGCAGCGCGACCATCTGGGAGGACACGTACCAGAACCCGGCCAACGCCGACGCGTGCGTGGAGGGCGTGCTCTCCATCGACCCGCAGAACGTGTCGGCCATCAAGTCCCTCATCCGGCTGCGCCGCGCGCAGTCCCGGTGGGAGGACCTCCTCCTCGCGTACGAGCGGCAGCTCGCGCTCGCCACCAGCCCGCAGGAGCAGGCGGAGCTGTACGTGGAGATGGGCAACGTCCAGTACCAGAACCTCAAGGCCGTGGACCGCGCGGTGAACAGCTACCACGCGGCGCTCGCCACGGACCCCGAGTCCCGTCAGGCGCTGCACGCCCTGGGCAACCTCTACGAGCGCAGCGGCAACTGGCCCTTCGCGCTGGAGATGCTCCAGAAGGAAGCGCAGGTCGTGGGCAGCGACCCGGTGGCGGTGGAGCTGTGGCACCGCCTGGGGAAGATCAACGAGGACATGCTCTCGGACATGTCGAGCGCGCGGAACGCGTACCAGCAGGCGCTCGCCATCGACCCGGGCCACCTGCCCACCATCCGCGCCCTCAAGGGCATCCAGGAGCAGGAGCAGGACTGGAGCGGCTACGAGCAGACGCTGCTGCAGGAAGCGCAGCAGACGGATGATCCGGCCGCCAAGGGCAAGGCCCTGCTGGACGTCGCGCGCTACCACGCGGAGACGCGCGAGGACCGCGACACGGCCACGCCCTACTGGGAGGAGACGCTCAAGCACGTCCCGGACAGCCTGGATGCGGCGCGCCCGCTGGCGGACGTCTACATCGCGCGCGAGGACTGGGCGTCCGCGGAGCGGATGCTGGACATCGTCACGCGCAAGATGGCGGAGAAGGCCATGGCGGAGAAGGACCCCGCCATCGCGCAGGACCTCTGCCGCCAGCTCTACCGGCTGGGCTACGTGACGGAGAAGCTGGGCCGCCGCGACAAGGCCCTGTCCTCGTACGAGAAGGCCTACGGCCTGGACGCCACGTACCTGCCCTCGCTCGAGGGCTACGGCAACCTGCTGGTGCAGGCGAAGCGGTACGAGGACGCGCTCAAGGTCTTCCAGACCATCCTCATCCACCACCGCGAGGAGCTGACGGACCTGGAGGTCGTGGAGGTCTACTGGCAGCTGGGTGACGTGCACGCCGCGCTCGGCCAGACGGACCGCGCGCAGAACCACTTCGAGAAGGCGCTCACCATCGACCCGCAGCACGAGCAGACGCTGCGTGCGCTGGTGACGTTGATGGACAAGGCGGGCAACTTCGACAAGTCCGCGGAGCTGCGCCAGGAGCTCGTCAACGGCCTGGAGGGCGAGGCCAAGGTCAAGGTCTACCTGGAGCTGGGCCGCATCGCGCGCGACGAGCTGCACGACCCGTACATGGCCATCGACGCGTTCACCGGCGCCCTCAAGACGCAGCCGGACTCGCCGGAGGTGATGGACGCGCTCTACCGGCTGCTGCGCGAGACGCGTCAGGGCCAGAAGGCCGCGGACGTGCTGGGCCGCATGCTGGCGCTGCCCGCGCTCGCCCTGGAGCCGCACAAGGCCAAGCGCGTGTGGTTCGCGCTCGGCGAGATCCGCCGCGACGAGCTGAAGGACGTGGAGGGCGCGACGCAGGCCCTCAACGCCGCGCTCGACCTGGACCACCGCTTCGTGGAGGCCTTCAGCGCGCTGGAGGCGATGCTCGGCGGCGCGCGCCAGTGGAAGGTGCTGGAGGAGAACTACACGCGCATGCTCGCGCGTCTGCCCAAGACGCCGGACACGCACCCGGCGCGCATGACGCTGTGGCGCGCGCTGGGCGACCTGTACCTCCAGGTGCTCAAGCATCCGGAGGGCGCGGTGGCCGCCTACGGCGTCGCGGCGAAGGGCCTGCCGGACGACGCCTCCATCCAGGAGACGTTCGCGGAGGTCGCGGGCCAGATGCCGGGCCGCGAGGAAGAGGCCATCGTGGCGCTGCGCCGCGCGCTGCCGAACACGCAGAATCCGCGCAAGGTGGTGGGCCACCTGGTGCGGCTGTCCGCGGTGCGCAAGGACTACGACACCGCATGGCTCGCCGCGCAGGCGGTGTCGGGCCTCTTGGGCGAGGCGGGCGAGGACGAGCAGGAGATCCTCACCAAGCTGGGGCCCTACGCGAAGAAGAAGGAACTGGCGCAGCGTCCGCTGACGGACCGGCTGTGGCAGACCGCGCTCTTCCACCCGAAGGTGCGCGGGCCGCTGTCGGAGCTGTTGGGCCTGCTCTTCGAGAAGGCGGGACACCTGTACGCGGTGCCCTTCCCGCAGTACCAGCTGGTGCCCAAGCGCCACCGCATCGACGTGGCGACGGCGCAGGAGTACCACGTCAACCACTACCGCTACGTCGCGCGGCTCTTCGGCATGGAGGCGGTGGAGCTGTACTCGCCCTTCCTGGTGGCCACGCGCGAGCGGCTGGCGAAGCGCTCCAACGAACCGGCCCCCGAGCCGCTCGTGAACGTGGATCTGCTCCAGACGCATCCCGCGTGTGTGCGTGTGGGCGGCAAGTACTTCGCGGAGCAGGGGCAGAAGGAGGTGTACTACCTCCTCGGTCGTACCCTGGCCCTGGCCCGCGCGGAGCTGGCGTTCAGCCAGCGCGTCGCGCCCGAGCGGCTGGAGGCCGTGGTTCAGGCCGCGCTCAGCCTGGTGGTGGGCAACGTGCGCTACACGGTGGATCCGCGACTGGTGGACGTGGAGCGGCAGCTGCTCCAGAAGAGCCTGAGCGAGCCGGACCGGGCCGCCCTGGCGAAGGTGGCGAGGGCCTACCTGCCCACGGCGACGCCGCAGGATGTGCGCACGTGGCTGGAGGGCGCGGAACTCACCGCGTCGCGCGCGGGCCTCTTCGCCGCGGGCGAACTGGAGCCCGTTCGCCGCATGGTGCAGGGCGAGACGGGGTCTTCCTTCCGCGTCGCCCCGCGCACCAAGCTGCGGGAGTTGCTGGTGTTCGCCACCTCCGAGGACCTGCACGAGTTGCGTGTGGCCGTTGGCACACACGTCGAGGTCCAGGTGCGAAAGTAAGGCCCTCAGACCGCAACGAGGGTTCACGCGTTGAAAGCAGGCGGGCGTTCAAGGCAGGTGTCCTTGATCTCCGCCGGTAGCCACTTCTACGATTCAGACGGGATTTCGCCCGTCATTTCTGAGGCTTACGGGAACGATGCGTTTCGTCTGCGACAGCTGCCGCGCGCAGTACATGATCAGCGACGACAAGATTGGCCCCAAGGGGGTCAAGCTGCGTTGCAAGAAGTGCGGTCACACCATTCTGGTGAGGCCCGCCGGTGCATCGGCGGCGAAGGAGGGCGGAGCGGAGGCCTCCGCGTCCACCGAGACCAAGAGCAGCGCGGATGCGAACGCGCCCCGCATCGTGGAGTCGTCCGGAACGGGGCTGCCCGCCTCGCTGGGCACACCGCCGGAAGGCGGCCTCTTCACGGACGTGGAAGAGGATGAAATCGGCGCGGTCTTCGACCAGGTCCTGAGCACGGGTTCGCAGAAGCTCAAGGCCGCGGAAGCGGAAGCGGAGGCCAAGGCCGCGAAGGCGGAGGCCGTGCGCAAGCTCGCCGAGGCCGAATCCGCCGAGCCGACCGCGGAGGAGAAGGCCGCCGCCGCGACGCACGAGTGGTACGTCGCCATCGACGAGAAGCAGGTGGGCCCCTGGACGGTCGAGAAGGTGAAGGACGCCTGGGACCGTGGCGAGGTGGGCCCGGACAACCTCTGCTGGCGTTCGGGCTTCAGCGACTGGATTCCCCTGTCGGAGACGGCGGAGCTGGCGTCGGTGCTGGCGCCGCGTCCGGCCAAGCCGGTCATCGTCGCGCCCGCGCCGGTGTCCACGTCGTCGCCCACGCTTCCCGCCGGTCCGGTGGAGTCCGCCTTCAGCGCGGGCGCCTCCCGTCCGGGCGCGGGTGGCAACTCGGCCGTCGCCGAGGAGCCGGTGGGCTGGAAGCCTTCGGCCGCGAGCGTGCTGGCCTCGCTGGTGAAGGAGGAGAACGACGCCCTCAGCAAGCCGCCGCCGCGTCCGGCGCCGTCGCTGGAGCGCGAGCCGTTGTCTCAGTCGCGCCTCCTGGATGTGCCCATGCCGCCGCCGGAGCCGGTGTCCTCTCCGGCGATGCCGGGGGCCATGATGGCCGCCGCGCCGGGAATGGCCTCGCCCCAGGCCTACGCGCAGCCGCAGCCGCAGGGCTACGCGCCGCAGCCGCCGGTGCAGCAGCAGTACGCGCCGCAGCCGCAGGGCTATGCGCCGCAGCAGCCCCAGATGCCGTACGGGCAGCAGCCCCAGGGCTATCCGCCTCCCGGCTATCCGGCGGCCTATCCGCCGCCCGCGGCGGCACCTACGGGCGGCAAGGGCCGCACGGGGATGATGGTCGCGGTGACGGCGGGCGTGCTGGTGATGGCGGGCGCCGCCGTCGTCTTCGTCGCGCGCGGCAATTCGTCCGAGCGTCCCACGGAGCAGCCGGTCCAGGTCGCGGCCGCGCCGACTCCCAAGGCGGAGATGCCGCCCATGCCGCCGCCTCCCGCGGCGGTGCAGACGCCTCCTCCGGCGGCGGTGCAGCCCGCGGCGACGCCGACCCCGCCTGCTGAAGGCACCGCGGCGACCGCTGCCGCGGGGACACCTGCTGTCGCTGGCACTCCGCCCGCGGCGGTGGCAACGCCGCCCGCCGCCGTGGCCACGGCTCCGGCCGCCACGCCGACGCCTCCTCCGCCCGCGGCGGAGGTGAAGCCTGCCTCCGCGACGCCCAACATGGGGACGGCGGTGGCGCGCGTGGATTCGCGCAACCATCGCAAGTCGGGCTCCAACGGAAGCCGAGGCTCCTCGCGGGACGACGACGACGACGGCGACGCGATCACCGTGTCGAAGCCTTCCGCGGCGTCGTCTTCGTCTTCGTCGTCGAACTCCGGTGGCGGGGATGACGACTTCGACGAGCTGTTCGGCACGAAGAAGACGACGACCGCGAAGCCCGCGAGCAAGCCGACGGCGACGGCGTACATCCCGCCCGAGCCGGGAGGCGGCACGCTGGATCGCCTGCAGCAGTCGGACATCATGCAGGTGGTGCTGAACAACAAGCCGGCCATCGTGAAGTGCGTGAACGAGCAGAAGCAGAAGGACCCTTCGCTCAGCGGCAAGCTGGTGATGCGCTGGACGGTCCAGACGAGCGGCAAGACGACCGCGGTGTCCTGCCGCACGGACGAGTTCCGCACGAGCTACATGGCCACGTGCATCACGGGTCTCATCAAGAGCTGGTCGTTCCCGAAGCACCAGAAGCAGGGCGAGCCCATCGACTTCCCGTTCACGTTCTGAAATCCAGCAGCGACATCGCCGTCACGTATGACGGCGATGTCGCTGTGACGTGCGCCTGGATTGTGCGCTTTCGTGAACAGTGAATTTCCCAGGGTGGGAGGCGTAGGAAGGTCGGTCGACACTCGTTGACACGTCCGGAGCGAGAGGACTAAAGCCCGCTCGACTTCAAGCCCGGTGTCTGGAGTCAGGTGGCCGGAGACGCCGGGCGACGTAACCCATCCAGGAGGATGTCCCGAATGCAGCTGCGCAAGATGATGGTGATGCTCGCCGCTTTGAGCTCGATGAGCCTGGCCCTGACGGCCTGTGGCGATGACGCGACGACGGTCGAGTCCTGTACGTCGGACACCGACTGCTCCTCCAATTTCTGCAACACGGCCGCCGGCGTGTGCATGGACACCTGCGAGAGCGGCTCGGACTGCGCCGACTCCGAGAAGAACTGCGCCGTGCTGGCCGGTTCGTCCAACACGCAGAAGGTCTGCCAGTGCCAGACCAACCAGCTGTGCAACTCGGGCGACACCACGGACCTGGTCTGCGGCACCGTGTCCAAGCGCTGCGAGGAGCCCGGCTCCACCCCCGAGGGCTGCACCAAGGACGCTGACTGCGGCGCCGGCAACACCTGCAACACCACCACGGGCGTGTGCAGCCCTGCCGCGACGACCTGCACCGGTGAGGGCCAGGCGACCTGCGCGTACGGCAACTTCTGCAGCGCGAGCAAGTGCACCGCGGTGCCTGCCCCCACGTGCGACAACTTCACGCCTGCCAAGGGCGGCAAGACGCCTGTGTGGAGCGCGACCTCCTCCTCGGGTCCGATCATCTACAGCATCACCAAGCTGACCTGGGGCGCGGACGTTGTGTCTCCGGCGTTCTGCTCCGGTGACACCCTCCGGGCCGAGGTCAAGGCCTATGCTCAGACGGCGGGCACCTTCCCGGCGCAGAAGTCGAACCTCCAGGGCCTCTTCTACGTGACGGTGAACGGGAGCCAGCAGGATGGTTCGCCCCTCATTCGCCCCTCCGGCTACACCCCGTCGGCTGACGGCAAGAGCGCGACGTTCATCATGAACTTCTGCCCTGCTGGCATCTCCACCATCTCGCTGGGCCTGTACTTCACGGGCGGCAACGAGATCTGCGCGCAGCTCAGCAAGTAGGGCGCATTCAGGGCTGGCTCATAGGGCCGGTTTGAGCAGATTGGCCTCGTCCCGGTAGGTTGGGACGGGGCTTTCTGTTTGAATCGAAGGCATTCTGCTGGCGGATAGCGTTTGGCGGTAATCTCGGGTGAATTTCCCGCGTGCTTGTTCGTTCTTGAGGATGGCGGCCTTGAAGAGGCCCCTCGCTGTTTCGCAAGGAAAGGAAACATCCATGTTTCTGAAGCAAGCTCCTCAACTTCTCATCGCGTCCATGCTGGCCTTCTCCGCGACGAGCCTTGCTGCGGATGCGCAGTTGTCCTGCCCCGCCGGTTCGGTCCAGAAGGGCAAGGCGGGCAAGGATGAAGCTGTCTATTGCGTCAAGGCGAACCAGAAGGCGGGCGAGCCGGTCATCAACGGCGCCTACGTCGACTACTGGCCCAACGGGCAGAAGCAGTCGGAAGGGCAGTACCTGAACGGTTTCCGCTCGGGCCACTGGACGTTCTGGGACGCCAACGGCGTGAAGACCGGGGAAACCGAATTCGCCGCGGGCGATTACCACGGCACCCGTGTGCAGTTCTTCGCCAACGGCAAGCCGAAGATGATTGAGCAGTACCGGAAGGGCTTCCGGAACGGCACGGTCCAGGAACTGAGTGAGGACGGGACGGTCATCCGTCAGATGCAGTTCGCGGACGGTCGCGAAGTCGCCTCGCGTTAGCGCTCGGCAGGCAGTGGGGCCTGCCTGGTTTGCAGGCCCACGCTTGCTGTCTGGCGCGTCGAGGACCGCTGGGGTTGATGGCGCTTGGGGGGCGAATGAGGCTCTTTCCCTTCGCGCCGTGGCCGACTAGGAACGATGCCTGTGAAGGCCCCATCCCTCGCCCCAGTCCTACCCTCCATTCCCGTCCGCACCGTCGACCAGATGGGGCTGCGGGAGCTTGAACGCATCCGGCTCATCTTGCGGGGTGGGTCCGTCATTGACTGGCGACGGATGCACTTCCAGACGCGGGACGAAGTGGACCGCTTCCTGCGCCTGTGCCAACTCGACGTGTCCCGCCCCTATGACGACGCATGGGGGCGGACGGTCCTGGCGGATGCCGTGGAGTATCTTCGGAAGACCTTTGACTACAGGGTCGCTGAGGCCGTCGCGGAGCCGGAAGAGCTCCACGACCTGTTCCTCTTCGCGTCGGGGGCGAAGGGGCTGGCCCGCTACCGGCGCATCGCCTGCATCGTGCTGAAGGTCATGCACGTCATCCAGCATATCGAGGGGCGGGACCTGCTCTTCCGCCTAGCTGCCTCCGAAGCCGAACTCGCGGAGATGGTCACGGAGAAAGTGTTGGGCGTCGCCCGGGAGATGCAGGAGATGGGGCTACCCATCGTGGAGTTCGCCCACTCCATCAAAACGCGGGACTCCCTGGTTACGAAGCTGATCGCGAAGAAGGAGACCGTGGCGGCGCAGGTGTATGACCGCACGCGGTTTCGCGTCATCACCCGCAAGCGGGAGGACCTGTTGCCGGTCCTCTACTTCCTGACGCAGCGCCTGTTCCCCTTCAACTTCGTTGTCCCGGGGCAGACGGAGAACACGTTGCTGCCGTTCAAGGGCCTCCTGGCGGAGAACCCTCACTTTGAGCAGTTCATCCCTCAGCTCCACCTGGACCGGGACTTCGAGGACCGCGAGGACCGGATGGGGAACGCCTTTTCGGGGGATTCCTACCGGGTCCTCAACTTTGTCGTGGACCTTCCACTCCGGATGGACCCCTACCTTCCTCCGCCAGAGAGTGATACCCGCCCCCGGAAGGGGCGGGTCACCTTCTCACTCGTTGAGTTCCAGATCGCGGACGAAGAAACAGCTCGCCGTAATGAACTCGGTGACAACGCGCATGAGAGCTACAAGCGAAGGCAGAAGCGCCGTGTCCTCAACCGCTTGAGCCGGGGGCTTGTGGTACCCAAGCGACAGGGTTGAGCCCGTCATCAAGAGCCTGGCCCGGCGTGATGTCAGTAGTTGAGCCGGAAGACATGGACATTGGCGGACGTCGCGTCCGCCTCTGTCCATGCAATGAGTGGCTGCCCATTGGCGTCCATCGAGACGGAAGGGCCAAGCGCAGGAGTGCCACTAGCCGACAATGCGCTGAGCGGCATTCCCATGGGCTTCCATGAGGAGTCAATCCAACGGCTGACAAGAATACTGCGTTCAGAAGCTGTAACCCCGCTCCAGGCAAGGACATGTGGAGTGCCTGCACCCAGTGCAAGGCTGGGTGAATTGTTCCCCGTGGAATTGTTGCTGACGAGTGTGTGGGTGCTCCAGACATTTCCTTCCCACCGCGCCCAATAAAGCATGCCATCCGTTTCTACCTGGGCCGGGGATTGTACCCACGACACCCAGGGGCGCTGCGTCGCATCCACTGCGATCGAAAGCGCTCGTACGTCTGTTCCAAGCGTTGTTCCCCCGAGGGGAGCCGCGTCGTTGGCGAGAACGGCCACACCTCGGCGTGAGGCTGTGTCGTCGTAGGCCGAATAGGCAGTGAAGATGCTCGTGCCGGACGCAGCTACGGAGATGCAG
Source organism: Corallococcus sp. CA041A (assembly GCF_003612075.1). Classification (NCBI taxonomy): domain Bacteria; kingdom Pseudomonadati; phylum Myxococcota; class Myxococcia; order Myxococcales; family Myxococcaceae; genus Corallococcus; species Corallococcus sp. CA041A. The sequence goes on along the minus strand of NZ_RAWF01000164.1, from coordinate 4,353 downwards.
TCCGCATTGAAATGGTCAGCGGGTTGGCCAGGGTTCAGGTCGATCCATGCCGAGCCTGATGATGGAAGCTTGAACCCACGGACCTTCGAGTTGTTTCCATCGTGTCGGGTGGCATGGAAGACAAGGTCCTCATTGGCTCCGACGACGAGCCGCGCCTGTATGGCGTATTCTTGCGAACTAGAGACCAGCGGAATGGATGGCAATGAAGTCCAGGTGCTTCCCGTCCACCGACGCGCGAACACGTCTCGGCCCGCGCCATTGCCAGTGGCCTCATCCCAGACGACGACCGGGCGGTTGGAGGAGTCGATTGCCAGGTCGGGCCTCGCCGCATCTGTTCCAAGCGCAGTCAGACCGCTCAGCGGCGCACCCAACATGTCCCAGGCCGTACCGGACCATCTGGCAACGTAGATGTTCCGGGTCGAGCCATCGGGTTCCGACCAAGCAATGACAGACCGGCCCTCGCGGTCCACCTTCAAGACGACATCTTCGGCCGACGTCCTGCCTGCCACCGCGCTGATGGCTCCACCGAGAGGGAGCCAGGATGGAACCGAGAATTTCCAGGTAGGAGCGGTCTGCACTCCGTTCCCTGCCAGATCTGTGATGACACCAGTGGCCGCCGTCAGGTCGACCTGGACGGTGCTCGGTGCAGTCAGAGCGCTCAGCGGCGTCACGGTCAGCGTCTGTCCATCCGCGGAGAGCGCTACGGACTTCGCGATGGCGTCCCCGGCCCCCGACTTGAGCCCCACCGCCGCCTCCGTCACCGAGAGCGGATTCATGGGCTCACTGAAGGTGACCTGGATGGCTTCGCGGACCCCCACGGTCGCCGCGTCCTTGGCCGGCAGGTAGGACGCCACGGTGGGCGCGGTCCGGTCGACGATGACCGTGCGTGCCGCACTGGTGAAGACGGCTCCACCCCGGGTCGCGCGAATGGACAGCTGGTACGTCCCCTCTGCCTCCGAGGTGGTATCCCAGGTGAACGAATACGGACTCCCCGTGGGCTTCACGAGCACCGTGGCGTCCTTCAGGATCTCCACCTGCTCCGCGGCGCCTCCTTCCACCGTGAACTGCAGGAGCAGGGGGCCTCGCGTGTACGCCTTCCCGGGCGTGGGCACGACCCAGTTCACCACCAGGTCACCGGGCTTTCCGACCGTCACCGTCAGCGTGGCCTGCTTCGTGACCGTGCCGCTCTTGCCCTGGAGCGTCAGCGTGTAGGCACCGGGCACGGTGCCCGCTCCCACGCGGATGCTCAGGGTCGCACGCGTTTCTCCCTTGGGCAGGGTCGACGACTGCAACTCGATGCCCGCGGGCGGAGACACGAGGCTCCAGGTGACCGCGCCTCCCGTGGATTCGGTCCAGGCGAGCCGGACGTCGCAGTCCAGGGTTGCTCCCGGGAGGACCTGCTCCTGGGCAGGAGTCGCCGTGAAGGTGAAGTCCGCGTCGGGGTCCGTCCGCGGATCCTCCTTGGGCGGGTCCTCCAGCGGGGGAACGTCGATGCATGCGGGGCTCAGGCCGATGCAACTCAACAGCAACAGGTGTTTCAGGTTGGGCATGGGGGCGCGTTCTGCAAGCTCAGGACCGGTCGGTCCCGAGCGAGAACACTGCCATGCCCGTCCGCGGAACAGGACAGGCGTCCGGCCCCGGAAACACGCCTGCCCGCCGCCCCCGGTTTTCGGTTGGGGACGCGCGGGCAGGGGAGGGACTCCAGAAGGCCGCGAGCTACTTCTTCTTGCGGTTCTTCTTCTTGTTCTCCTTCTCCTTCTTGCGCCGCTCCTTGATGGCGTCGCGGTCGTCCGGCTTGCTCGCGGCCGGGGGCGCGTAGCCCATCAGGCGGGCCTTGGCCATCGCGGCCTGACCCATGGGCGGCGTGTAGCCCGGGGCGATCTGCGGCAGCTGCATGGGCATGCCACCCATGCCTCCGCCCATCGCCGACATGGCCTTCTCCAGCGCCTTCGGGTCCTTCCCGAACATGTTGCCCAGGTCCATGTTCTTCATCTGGCCCAGCTGCCCCAGTTGCTTGAAGCCGGGGATGCGGCCCAGGAGGCCCGGGTTCTGGCCGATGGTGCCCATCACCTGCTGCATCATCCCGAACTTCTGCAGCAGCTCGCGCACCTCCTCCGGCTTGCGGCCACTGCCCTTGGAGATGCGGTTGATGCGGCTGCCGTTGATGATGTCCGGACGCAGGCGCTCCTTCTGCGTCATCGAGTCGTACATCGCCTCGATTTTGGTGAGCTCCTTCTCGTCCGGGTTCAGGTGCTCGGTGAGGTCGCCGAAGAGGGGGAACTTCTCCAGCAGGTCCTTCAGCGGGCCCATCTTGCGGACCATGCGGATCTGCTCGACGAAGTCCTTCATCGAGAACTGGCCGGAGAGCAGCTTGCGCGCGTCGTCCTCGGCCTTCTTCTCGTCGACGACCTTCTCGAAGTCCTTCATCAGGCCGACGATGTCGCCGAAGCCCAGGATGCGGCCCGCGAGGCCCTCCGGACGGAACTCCTCCAGCTTGTCCATCGACTCGCCCATGCCGAGGAACTTGATGGGCTTGCCCGTCACTTCCTTGATGGACAGCGCCGCGCCGCCGCGCGCGTCACCGTCCAGCTTCGTCAGGATGAAGCCGTCCAGCGTCAGGCGCCGGTCGAACTCGGCCGCCGTGCGCACGGAGTCCTGGCCAATCATCGCGTCGCACACCAGGAGGATGGTGTCCGGCTGCACGTTGGACTTGATGGACTCCAGCTCCGTCATCAGCGTCTCGTCGATGGCGAGCCGGCCCGCCGTGTCGATGAGCACCACGTCGCACTTCTGCTCGCGCGCGGCCGCGTAGCCCCGCTTCGCCAGCTCGGGCGGCTGCACGCCGGGCTCGTGGTAGACGGGGACCTTCAGCCGCTCGCCCAGGACCTTGAGCTGATCCACGGCGGCCGGGCGGTAGATGTCCGCGGCCACGAGCAGGGGCTTGCGCCCCTCCGCGAGCAGCCGACTGGCGAGCTTGCCCGTGGTCGTCGTCTTACCGGAGCCCTGGAGGCCCACCATCATGATGCCGGACAGCTGGCCCTTGGGCTTCAGGTGGAGGCTCGTGTCCACCGGGCCCATCAGGGCCTCCAGCTCGTCGTGGCAGATCTTGATGAAGTGGTCCATCGCGCTGACCTTGCGCTTCTGGCCCCCCGCATCCGTGACGGACGTCTGCACCACCTCGCCCACGGCCTTCTCGCGGACGCGGGCGACGAACTTCTTCACCACGTCGAAGGCGACGTCGGCCTCCAGCAGGGAGACGCGGATGTCTCGCAGCGACTCGTCCACCAGCTCGGGGGTGAGTTCGCTCTTGCCGGCGAGGCGGTTCTTGGCGGCCCGGAAGCCCTTGGTGACGGTCTCAAGCATGGGGGGCGCTTTATAACAGCGTCCCGCCGGATGCGACGGTCACGGAAGCCCCGGCCGTCCAGCAGTGGAGGAATCGAGGGGCTTTCCCGACCACCCGGGATGCCACCGCCCCGGGAGCCCCACCCCGGAAGGCCCTTCCGGCCCCCTTTCGGGCTCAGTCCGCCGCCATCCAGGCCCCTCCGGGCTCGGGCAGTCCGTCCGGGCGCCCGAGCGCCGTGCACAGCGCCTTCAGGACCACGCGGGACTTGAGGAGCATCTCGTCCAGCTCGGCCGCCGGATCCGAGAGCGCGACGATGGCCCCTCCCGCGCCGATGCTCACCTCGCCGGGACGGACCACCGCCGTTCGGATGACGACGTTCAGGTCCGCCGCGCCGGTGGCGGAGAAGTACCCGATGGCGCCCGAGTACACCCCCCGGGCCTCCCGCTCCAGCCGGTCGATGAGCTCCATCGTGCGCTCCTTGGGGGCCCCCGTCATGGAGCCTCCGGGGAAGGCGGCGCGCACCGCGTCCACGGCCGTGAGCCCCTCGCGCAGGTGGCCCCGGATGGTGCTCACCAGCTGGTGCACCGTGGCGTACGACTCCACGTGCATGAGCCGGGGGACGTGGACCGAGCCCACCTCGCACACGCGCCCGAGGTCGTTGCGCACGAGGTCCACGATCATCAGGTTCTCCGCCCGGTCCTTCTCCTGGGAGCCCAGTTGTTGGCGCAGCCGTTCGTCCTCGTCCGGAGTGGAGCCGCGGCGCAGGGTGCCCTTGATGGGCTTCGACTCGACCCAGCGGTCGGCGTCCACTCGCAGGAAGCGTTCGGGGGAGGAGCAGGCGATGCCCAGCGCTCCCATGCGGAGGTACGCGGCGTAGGGGGCGGGGTTCAGCCGGCGCAGGCTCCGGTAAAGGTCCAGGGGCTCGACGTGCGCCCGGGCGAGGAGCTTGTTGGTGAGGCAGACCTCGTAGGTCTCGCCTTCGTGGAGCTGTTCCAGGCAGTGCTGGATGT
>NZ_RAWF01000163.1:0-23401 GCF_003612075.1 Corallococcus sp. CA041A | reverse complement strand
CCCCGGTACCCCGGGTCGGCTCCTGACAGGCCGGGACAGCCAGGAGCAGCACCATGGCCATCCCCACGCGCAGCCACGCCTGAACCCGCCTGATCCGCGTGCCGGAATCAGAAAAGGAGATACCCGGTGTCATCGATCACCAATCTCATGGTCTTCTTGAAGAAGTCGTATTCGCGCTTATATGTAGCGCCATCCACGTACATGTAATTGAAGACCTTCTTGCCGACAGGAATGGCACGGAGATTAGCTCCCATTCCGGGAGGCGCACCATAGACCTTCACGCGGCCTCCAAGAGCAGCGGACAATTTGGACATGTAGTTGAACTTCAGGATGTCGTTCCGAAGGTACTTCTTCGCATCCGCGGCCGCCATGGGAGTCATGGTCCCATCCAAAGCGGGAACGGTGACCTTCTCAGTGTCAGTCCTGACCAGGGACAATGCGCGAACCAGGTTGCGATAATCATCGACCGCCAGGCAGCCCCAGACCTTGACGATGGCATCGGCAGCGAAGGCTGCCCTGAAGTCCTTCAGTCGAGGCATGTTGACAGGGGCGAAGTCCTTGAACCGGGGGTCCTTGTCACGAGGGTCCCGGTGCACGACCGTCTCGTACGCAGCGTCCTCGTAGGTTTCGACGAGGAGGGGCCCACCTGCCCATGCGTGCGAGAAGATGTGGAACTCCCGCAGCGCCCCCGGCGCCCTGGTGCCAAGCTCGCTAACGTAGTCGTAGATGTGCCTGATGGAGATGGAATCGTCGTCGTGCCGCTTCTGCACGTTTGCCGCGACTTTGAATTTTCCCAGATGCGTCTTCACCTTTCCCTGGAGTACGCGATCCACTTCGAACCATCCGGATGCGCTCTTCACAGCCCGGCTCCGCTCTCCGGACTTGAAGTCAAAGACAGTGACGACGGTGGTATCGTCAATTCGCTTGGGGATGGTCTTCTTCGTCCCCGTCCTATGCGTGGTCCCCGCGTAGAGATCCTCGCGGTAGCTTTCGCAGTAGGCGACGTTATTCGCACCTCCACTGTAGTCCCACCCTGCGACAAGGATGACCTCGGAGTGGACCTTGGCCAGGGTAAGGGTCAAGGTGAAGACGGTCTTCGCCGTGCCTTTGGCGGATTCGACAGTCTTTCGAATGGTCGGGCAGCAGAAGGGAGCAGGGTGCGAGAACGTGGGCACCGGTCCGTCCGCCTCTTTCACGAAGGTAAGAGGAAGGACGAAGTCCGGCCGGTCTGAAAAGGAGAGGCACACCTCGTGCTTCCCTGGGTTCAGTCCGCTCAGCGCGAAGCGCGCGCCGTCTGCGGCAACAACGGCCCGTCTCACGGACAGGCCCGACGTCAGTGTCACGGTGCGCACCGTGAGCGCGACCCCCCGCTTGTCAACAGCCACGACGGCAAGGTGATGGGTTGCAGGCATACACTCCCCCTATCCTTCAATCCTGACGGCAACGCCGCTCTGTCGCATTGCTTGGCTGCAATTGCTCTGGGTCCGTCGCCACCTCATGCGCCATCGAGTCCCGGCAGTGCATTGCACGGCCCTGGATGTTGGCAGTCTTTTCATTGCAAATCCAGGATGCACCGCTGAGCAGCCAGTGTGCTCAATACGAGGCATGGGAATGCAAGTGAAGCAATGACCCATGGGGACCCAGGTGAAGACTCAACCCTCGAAGACACCTTGCACGCTTGAACCACTCGGGCCGGCGCCGCCTTTTCCTCCGGTGGATTGACGTCTGGATTTGACCGAGAGTACGACCCGGAGATGACCTCACCGACCGTCCATCCGGCGCAGCTCATCGTCGACCTTGGCTTTGGTTTCATCGTCTCCGGCGCGCTGGCCACGGCAGCGGAGCTGGGGGTGGCGGACCACCTGGAGCAGGGCCCGAAGAGCGCGGCCCGGCTCGCGGAAGACGTGGGCGCGGATGCGGCGTCGCTGTACCGGGTGCTGCGGCTGCTGGCGAGCGCTGGCGTGTTCTCCGAGGACGGTGATGGCAACTTCGCGCTCACCCCCGCGTCCGACCTGCTGCGCACCCAGGCCCCCGGCTCCCTGCGCAGCGCGGTGTTGATGCTCACGCAGGACATCTTCTGGGCACCGACCGGCGCGCTCACGCAGACGGTGCGGACCGGGACGAACGCCTTCGAGCGCATCTTCGGCAAGCCCTTCTTCGACCACCTCGCCAGCAACGCGGCGGCGGGTGCCACCTTCCACCGGGGCATGTCCAGCCTGTCCGACCTGGAGAACGGCCCCATCGCCCGAAGCCATGACTTCAGTGCCTGCCGCCAGGTGGTGGACGTGGGCGGAGGCCACGGCGGCTTCCTCATCGAGGTGCTTCGCTCCTGGCCGTCAGTCCGAGGCGTGCTCTTCGACCACCAGCACGTCCTGGACGAGGCACGCATCGCCTCGGAGGGGCTCTCCGAGCGCTGCGAGCTGGTGGCAGGGGACTTCTTCCAGACGGTGCCTTCCGGCGCGGACGCGTATGTCCTCAAGCGCATCCTCCACGACTGGAGCGATGAGGTGTGCGCGGACATCCTGCGCCACTGCCGCCGCGCGATGGCCGAGGGCGGCCGGGTGCTGGTCGTGGACACGGTCATTCCACCGGGGAGCGCGCCGCACGGGGGCAAGGTGCTCGACGTGATGATGCTGGCCTCGCTCCCGGGCCGGGAGCGCACCGAGGAGGACTTCCGCAAGCTCTTCGCCCAGGCGGGCCTGCGCCTCTCGCGCGTCATCGCCACGCCCGCCGCGCTCAGCATCGTGGAGGCCGTGGCGGGGTAGGGCGCCGGCGGTTTTTCGCCGGGGAAATGCAAAAGAATTCAGCGGGGTGACATCCCTCTGGTGGGCGCGGATTTCGCGCTCGTCGAGGGGGATGGGCACACCATGGGGATTCAAAGCACCACCGCCGCCAGCACCTTCCGCGCTCCGACATCGCTGGGGACGGGGCCCACGGCGGTTCCCAGCCGTCCGGCCACTCCGGCGCCCGTGCAACGGGCCCCGCTCTCCTACGCGAGCCGGGACAGTTTCGCCGCCACGCCCACGTCGCGAGGCCCCAACCTCACGGGGACGGCTCCCGCCGCTCCGCTCGCGGAAGCCCCGACGTCGTCGTCCCTGGTCATGCGCGCCATCAGCACCGGCGGCGTCCAGAAGACGCCCCAGGCCGGCGGTGTCTCCATTCCGTTCCGCATCAAGCTGACCGGCCTGTCCGCCCAGCAGCGCAAGGGGCTCACGCCCGGGGAGCTGCTCGTCCAGTTCGCCATGCAGTACAACCGCGTGGACCGGACGCGCGCCGAGGCCATGGTGGCCGCCAAGGAGGTGGGCTGGACCAACGGCACGCCTGAGATCACGGACGCCATTCGCAACGGAGCCTTCTACGAGATCAACGTCACGGACGCTTCGCTCAAGCCCTTGAGTCCGAAGGACGAGAAGGCCGTGGACGGGCTGCTCAATGGTCTGCCGCCGGGCGACAAGAAGCGCCTCAAGAGCGAGGCCAACAAAGAGTTCGAGTCGCGCACGAACGGCATCTACCGAGGCACGCCCCAGGACAAGGCCTACCTGAAGAACATCGAGGGAGACCTGCTCGCGAAGGAGCTCTTCAAGAACGTGCCTCCGCACGTGCGCGACATCCTCTTCAAGGAGGGCGCACCGGCGCCCAAGGACTATGCGTCCGCCCTGCGTGCCGCGGAGGCGCTGTCGAAGCTGTCCCCGCTGGAGCTGGCGGACTACCTGAGCAAGACCACCGGCACCACGTCGGACTGGGCCGCGTTGGACAAGTCCATCGACTCCTACCGGGCCGACCGCGCGGAGCGGCTCCAGGGGTTGGAGGCGCTCGATGGCTACTCGAAGCGGCTCGAAGGGACCGCCGCCCTCTACGAGGAGCTCAAGGCGTACGACTACCGGACGAACAACCCTCCGGCCCTGGCGGCGGAGGACTCCAACGAGCTGACCCAGCATCTGAACAAGCTGGATGGGATGAGGGCCAACCTCGCCTCGGAGCTGCAGCGGCACGGCATCTCCAGCATCGAGGAGTTCCGGGGCCTGCTGAGTGACTACCGGACCTCCTTCGAGAAGGAGACCGTGTCGGTGGCGAAGGATCTGATGGCCCGGACCGACCACTCGCTCTACGAATTGCAGAACAAGTACCAGGACCCGGCCGTGGCCCAGGACCTCTACCAGCGCCTGGCGAAGGCGCGCGAGTACGAGGCCAAGGCCGTCGAGGCTGAAACCACGGCGGCCACCCTGAAGCAGGGCGCCGTGGACTCGCCGCGACTGCAACCGCCGCAGCTCCTCCGGCAGGCCGAGGAGGCCAGGAACGAGGCACGGTCCTTCCGCGCCCAGGCGCGCGAGGAGGCGAACCGGATCGCCCGGGACCACCCGCTCCTGCGCGACGAGAAGCTGGACCTGCGCACGTTGGTGCAGGCCCGTCCGGAGGGCATCCAGGCCCTCATCCAGAAGCACCTCGCGACGCGCCGGCAGGACATCCAGAAGACGCGGAGCAACATCGAGCAGGACCCCAGCCTCATCTACGGCTTCGACGTGCTGATGAAGTCCTCCAAGCAGCTCCAGGGCATCCAGCCCGGCTCCGTGCAGGACCTGGTCATCAACGACCGGGGCGCGGAGATCCAGCGCAACGAGAAGCTCATCGACCTGGGCCTGTCCGCGATGGGGCTCGCCGTCGGACTCATCCCCGGGGGCGCGGCGGTGCTGCCCATCATCCTGGCGGGTGGCATTGGCGCCGCGCAGGTGGTCCGCAAGGCGCAGGACTACATGGTGCAGGACGCGGCCCACGGGGCGGGCCTCTTGAAGGATGATCCGTCCATGGCCGAGGTGGTGATGGCCGTGGTGGAGACGGGCTTAGACCTGGCCGCCGCGGGCCCGCTCCTGGACGCCGTGAAGGCCTTCCGCATGTCCAAGGCGAAGGACCTGGGGAAGCTGGAGAAGGAGCTGAAGACGCTGCCCGACGTGAGCGATGCGCTGGCCGGGCGCATCGTGGACGTCGAGCGCCGGGGCCTGTCCCAGGCCGCGACCCAGGGCACGAAGAGCGTCGACACCGCCGTGACGGACCTGCGCAAGGTGATGCGCGCGTACGCCAACGAAGAGGTGGACGGTGCGGCCCTGCGCGCGGCCTACCTGCGCTCGGTGGAGGACGCCGGAGGTGATGCCCGGGTGCGCGCGACGCTGGGGAAGTTGAAGGACTCCGTGCTCCGCGAGGCCTTCGGCTCCCCGGAGGCGTTGCTCGCCGCGGCGGCGTCCAAGGACCCGAAGCAGGTCGAAGCGCTGCTGTCGCTGCTGGAGCGGCAGGTGGGGCGGGACTCGGCGGACGTCGTCATGTCCAACGCGGTCCGCGACGTGGCGGGCAAGGCGAAGGTCGGTGTCGGCCGGGTGGTAACGGATCCCAAGGAGATCCAGCGGCTCTTCCGCGAGAAGTTCGGCGGCAACGAAGCCGTCTTCTACCGGGGCATCCGCGTCCAGGAGGGCGCACAGCTCCAGGGCACGTACAAGGGGGCCCAGGGCGGGCAGATGCTCAGCGACAGCAAGAGCGCGGCGCTGACGTACGCGAACCAGGCGCCGGGCCTCAAGGCGGGTCGCGACCAGGCGACGAAGCGCATCGTCATCGAGGTCCGCATCCGCCCCGAGGACATCCTCCAGGACCCGTACGGGACGATGGAGCACGTCATCCTCAAGCCCGGCGTGGACCTCACGAAGTTGCCGGGCTACCGGCAGCTCACCCCGGAGGAGATCGCCAACCTGAAGTAGCGCATCAAGCATGTCTGCTGATCCGCTTCAGCGGACCTACTGCGGGTGTGAGCGGGTTTCTCGATATTGCAAGTCATTCTCGATATTCTTCGATTCAAAGACAATCCAGTCTTGGGAGGATATCGCCATGCGCAGAACCGCTCTTCGTGCTGCTCTTGCCGTCGCCACCGTCGCGGGCATCGCCATCTCATCCAGTGCCGCGTTCGCCGAGTCCGCGACCGACTGGGAGTCGGGCCTGACGTTCTACAGCGGCAATTTCGTGACGCCCGTGGCGAACTTCCCGGTCCCCGACGGCCAGTGCCATGCGTTCCCGGCCACCGCTGGCACCCTGGTGGGGTGGAGCAACTTCGAGAACGTGATCGCCTACCGGACGGCGGATTGCACCGGCCAGCAGATCTGGCTCGGCACGCTGCGGTCGTTCCGCCCGGGCGAGTTCGCGAGCTTCAGCGCCTACTGAGGCTCCACGGCGGATGGGCGCTTCTTCCGGGGGCGCCCATCTGCAGCGGCACATCAGCGCAGCAGCCGCGCGGAGATGGGCAGGTGGTCGGAGGGCTCTTGCTCCGAGGGCATGGGCGTTTGCTCCTCCAGCGCTGGCAACGCGTCGGGTTGGGCTCGCAGCGCGGTTGAATGGAAGAGGAAGTCGATGGACTTGGGGATGCCGTTCGCGTTGCAGGTTGGCTGATGCCGCCTCGCGTAGGCATCCCGCAGTCCAGCCGCTTCGAACGCCTGGACCAGCGGCTCTCCGGGCCGGGCATTGAAGTCACCGCACACGACCCACAAGGCCTCCGGGTCCTTGCGGATCAGTTCGTCGATCAGCTCGGTGGCCTCCTGCATGCCCTGGTGTTGCTCCACCGGTCTGTCAGTCCGGTCCCAGCGCAGGTGCGTGCAAGCCACGCGCAGCCGCTCTCCGCCGACGTCGAAGTCCACGACCAGGGCCAGGTGCCCGGAGATGCGTCCGTCCTCCAGCCGGTCCCTGAAGTAGTGGGCCCGGTGGCCCAGACTCGTTCCCAGGCGGTGGAACACCGCGCAGCCATCGGGGCGGTCTTGCTGCTTCTGGGCCATCACCCCCAGGTAGCCGTGCGGCTCCAGAGCATCCTGGAGCGCGGCGAAGCTGTCAGGCTCCACCTCCTGAAGGCAGACGATGTCCGCGTCCAGCCCCACGATGCGGCGGGTCAGCAGCGCGTGGCGGCTTCGTGGCCGGAGCAGGTCCGCGGGCGTGTGCGGGAACCACTCGGGCTTGATGTAGGCATCCGCCAGGATGTTGTACGAGGCGATTCGCAGGTCCACCGTCATGGGCAGGGTCTCCCGGTCCTCCCCATGCTGCCATGAGCGAACCGTCCGCCACAGGCGCTCGGCGCGGAAGTTGGGTTCGGTAGCGAACGGCCGTCAAACCCAACCGGAGGGCCGGAATCCGGCGATCGCGACGCCGACCTACGGTTTCGGTACACGGCGCCCCCCGCTTAGGAGACCCGCATGAACGACGAATCGAAGTGCCCCGTCGCGCACGGCCCCCGTCGCGCACGGACGAACACGCAGTGGTGGCCGGACCAGCTCAACCTCGCGATGCTGCACCAGCACTCCTCGCTGTCGGATCCGATGATCGAGGACTTCAACTACGCAGCGGAGTTCCAGACGCTCGACCTCGACGCGGTGGTGAAGGACCTGCACGCGTTGATGACTGACTCGCAGGACTGGTGGCCGGCGGACTACGGCCACTACGGCCCGTTCTTCATCCGCATGGCGTGGCACGCGGCGGGCACCTACCGCATCTTCGACGGCCGCGGCGGCGCGCGCTCGGGTGAGCAGCGCTTCGCGCCCCTCAACAGCTGGCCGGACAATGGCAACCTGGACAAGGCGCGCCGCCTGCTGTGGCCCATCAAGCAGAAGTACGGCCGCAAGCTGTCCTGGGCCGACCTGATGATCCTCACGGGCAACGTGGCGCTGGACTCCATGGGCCTCAAGACGTTTGGCTTTGGCGGCGGCCGGGAGGACATCTGGGAGCCGCACTCCATTGACTGGGGCCCGGAGTCCACCTGGCTGGGCGACGAGCGCTACAGCGGCGAACGTGAGCTCGCGCACCCGCTGGCGGCCGTGCAGATGGGCCTCATCTACGTCAATCCGGAAGGCCCGAACGGCAAGCCGGATCCGGTCGGCTCCGCCCGCGACATCCGCGACACGTTCGCGCGCATGGCGATGAACGACGAGGAGACCGTCGCGCTCGTCGCCGGTGGCCACACCTTCGGCAAGTGCCACGGCGCCGGCCCGGTGCACCATGTCGGCTCGGAACCCGAGGGCGCGAACGTGGAGGAGCTCGGGCTGGGCTGGAAGAGCACCTACGAGAGCGGCGTCGGCGAGCACGCCACCACCAGCGGCCTGGAGGGCGCGTGGACGCCCACGCCGACGAAGTGGGACATGACCTACTTCGAGACGCTGTTCGGCTACGAGTGGGAGCTGACCAAGAGCCCGGCCGGCGCGCAGCAGTGGAAGCCCGTGGGCAAGAGCGGCGACGGCACCGTGCCGGACGCGCACGTGGCCGGCAAGCGCCACGCGCCCATGATGACCACCGCCGACCTGGCGCTGCGCTTCGACCCCGTCTACGAGCGCATCTCCCGCGACTACATGGCCCACCCGGCGAAGTTCGCGGACGCCTTCGCCCGCGCCTGGTTCAAGCTGACCCATCGCGACATGGGTCCCAGGTCGCGCTACCTGGGCCCGCTGGTGCCGAAGGAGGACCTGCTCTGGCAGGACCCGATTCCGGCCGCCAACCATCCGTTGGTCGACGCCGCGGACATCGACGCGCTCAAGGCCGAGCTGCTCGGCTCCGGCCTGTCGGTGCAGCAGCTGGTCAAGACGGCCTGGGCTTCGGCGACGACGTTCCGGGGCAGCGACATGCGCGGCGGCGCGAATGGCGCGCGCATCCGCCTGGCGCCGCAGAAGGACTGGGAGGCCAACGAGCCCGCCGAGCTCGCGAAGGTGCTCGGCAAGCTCGAAGCCATCCAGCAGAAGTTCAACGGCTCGCAGCGCGGCGGCAAGCGGGTGTCTCTGGCGGACCTCATCGTGCTGGGCGGCACCGCGGCCGTCGAGGCCGCCGCGCGCGACGCCGGCCACAAGGTCGCCGTGACCTTCACGCCGGGCCGCATGGACGCGTCCCAGGAGCAGACCGACGTCGAGTCGTTCCTGGTGCTCGAGCCCGCGGCGGACGGCTTCCGCAACTACGTCCGCGCGGGGGCCGAAGCGACGACCACCGCCGCGCTCATCGACCGTGCCAGCCTGCTCACGCTCACCGCGCCGGAGATGACGGCACTGGTGGGCGGCCTGCGCGCGCTGGACGCCAACCACGGCCACACGCAGCACGGCGTGTTCACGAAGCGCCCGGGCAAGCTGACCCCGGACTTCTTCGTGAACCTGCTCGACATGCGCACCGCGTGGAAGCGCTCGGAGAAGACGCCGAACCTGTTCGAAGGCCGCGACCGTGCCACGGGCGACCTGCGCTGGACGGCGACCATCGCCGACCTCGTCTTCGGCTCGAGTTCGCAGCTGCGCGCGCTGGCGGAGGTCTACGCGGCCCGCGACGGCGAAGCGCACTTCGTGCAGGACTTCATCGCCGCGTGGACCAAGGTGATGAACCTGGACCGCTTCGACCTGCCGGGGAAGAAGACGATTTAAGCGACGAAGGGCCCGGAACCTCGCGTTTCCGGGCCCTCGCACGGCACTGCCCGATGCGTGTAGGTTCGAGCATCCGCGCCTTCCGCCTGACGGAGCCACGTGATGCCTCATGATAAGCCACAGTGGATGCTGGACCGTCTCGCCGCGCTCGAGTCCACTCCTCGCGAGAAGTCGACTCCCTGGTCGAGGTTCAACGACCAGGCCCGCGTGTCGGTGGTCCAGCTCGTGGACGCCACGCCTCCGGCGCCGGGGGTGGATGTCCTGGCCGACTCCTTCCAGACGCAGATGACCGTGGTCAAGGCGGTCAACCCTTCGGATCCCTGGTCGTTCCTGGAGCCGTTCGATTTGACGTACCGAACCGAAGGAATCTGGCCCCCCGAGGTCCCCGCGTCTGTCGACACGGATCCGCTGGTGTGAGCGGGAGGGAAGACCGTCATGGGCATCATCAACTACCCTGGAAACCTGTCCCCGGCGGTCATCCTGACGTGGCAAGGCGAGACCGTCGCCAACGCCATCAGCACGACCCTCAAGAAGTTCCCGTACACGCTCGCCAACGAGTCGGTGACCGAATTCACCATCACGGCCGCGACGAGCGCGAAGACCCTCGCGCTGACTCGAAAGGCGGCGAAGGGGCAGCGGTTCTTCAATGACACGCTGAACACCTTCACGACCGCGCCCACCTCGGGCCTCGGCCTTGAGGACCTCGTCGCCGCGGGGACGAAGGCAAACTGCACCATCGACCTGACCTTCACCTATGCGCGCTTCTTCGACGCGCTGTTGGAGCAGATGACCCTCACCGGGCCCGCCTCGAACAACCTGGCGAACCCGAGCGATTCAAAGGCCATCCTCGATACCTTCACCCACGCCGTGCCATCCGGGAAGATCACCATCGGCTACAAGACGGCGACCCAGTCGTTGAAGGCGCTGCCGTGCCGTCTGGTGAAGAGTGACGTGAAGCCGGGGCCCGCGGGCAAGCCGCCAGCGGTCACGCTCACCTTCGAATTGGACTTCCTGACGGGCATCGACGCCGTCCGCAGGGAAGCCATGCGCAAGCTCGTCGCCATGGATTGGTCCAAGATCGCCCGGTTGGGGACCGATGCGGCCTCCGGCAAGCCGGAGATCAAGCTCTGGCGACAGAACGTGATGGCCTACCTGGTCAACTACACGGACATGGCCCGGGGAGAGCAGTTCCGTGCCGGCCTCGTCAGCCGCCACAAGGGAAAGAGCGCGGTGGTGCTGGCCACGGATCTTCGAGACGACATCGATGGCCTGGTGGTGACCGCGAACCACTGGGGCCAGGCACGAGAGGATCTCAAGACGGAACGGCACCAGCGGCTGCTCTCCGACCTCTTTGGAACCCTGCACCAGTCGACATGGGTGTCATCGCCGGTCAGCTTCCTCCGGGAGATTGGCAGCACCTACGGGTTCAACGTCCATAAGAGCGCGGCGCTGGCGCTGCAATATGGTTCCGGGCACTGCGGTGAGCACGCCCAGGTTTCATTCTCCGTGCTCGCGGACATCATCAAATCCCCTGGGGCGCAGGTCTCCCATGCGGTCTTCACAGGCAACGCGAACATCGACCATGCGTTCGTGGTCTACAACCTGGACGTGGCGACGGTGGTCCAGACCCTTGCCACCGCCGCGAACAACACCCGCGTGAAGAAGGGGGAAGAGATCAAGGTGTGGAACCTTCGCGACGCCATCACCAAGAATTCGCCAAAGCTCGGGTACGTGATGGATCCCTACCTCGACAAGACCGTGATGAAGCCCACCGCCGATGAGCTGCTCACCGCGCTCAACAACAAGGCGCGGAAGGCCTCGGTCAAGGACACGGACTTCCTGGCCTTCGCGGGGGAGTATCCCTCCAGCTTCACGACCGAGGACCTCCGCAAGAAGACCGAGGCTGAGCGCAAGAAGCTCGTGAAGAACGTATGAGGCTCGCATCATTCGTCGCACGGCTCCTGTGGGTGCTGCCGCTCCTCGGGTGTGCGGAGCGGACGCAGAAGCAGGACGTGCGTCAGAAGGCGCCGGAGCAGGCGAAGGGAGCGCAATCGATGAAACCGATGGACGACACGTGCGCCTCACCCAGGCCCGCCGGTGCCCTCGCGGATCAGGCGCGTGAGGAACTGGGGCAGGGCATGGTGGGCGCGGAGCTTGCTCCCGTGTTGCCGACGCAGTGGCCTCCGAAGGGGGGCGGACTCGAATACTTCGTGTACCGGAAGAAGTCGCTCCCGACCGGGCTGGTGAAGTTCGAGGTCCAGGGTCCCACCGAGCGGGTTCATTTCGTCACGCCCGGTGCGAAGCCTCTCGTGGAATCCCTTGCACCGGTGGCGGCGCTTGGGATCGAGGACACGACCGTGCAAGAGCTGTCGGACTCCTCCCAGAGCCACGTCGAGCGAGCGGAACAGGCCCTGCTGGACGTGGTCGCCGGTTGCCGTTCGCTGGATGAGGCCCGGGGCGACCTGGAGGGCTACCTCGAATGGGTGGCGCAGAATCCGCTTCAGGGCCAGGACCTGGAGCGGCGCGGCGCCACGCTGTTCTCGTGGCTGCGGAGGCGCTGAGCACGGAGGCGCAGCAGTGCCTTCCGCCGGCCACGGCGGCGTGTCCGCCGGATTCCGGGTGACGTAGAGTGCCCGCGCGATGGACACCCCCTTCGACGGGGACTCCGCGAACCCCCCGCGGCCCCCGAACGGGTGGGCGCCCTTGAAGGATTGAAACATGAGCGACACCGCCCCGACCGCGGGCCTGGACCGGAGTGCCTCCTCTCGCGCGTCGTCGGTAGCACGGTGGGTGACCGCGGTGCTCGGCCTGGGCGTGATCCTCCTGGTGCTGCGCGGAAGCCCCCTGCCAGAGCCGGTGCCCGCCTCCGCGCCCGGGGAGCGGTTCTCCGCCGAGCGCGCCCGGGAACACCTGCGCTTCATTGGCGCTGAGCCCCACGCCCTCGGCACGCCGAGGCACGCGGAGGTGCGCGACTATCTGCAAGCGCGCCTGCGCGACGTGGGCGCGGAGGTTCAAATCCAACGCGAGCCCGTCTTCGCGCCCGCACAGGGAATCCCCCGGCCCGCCGCGAACGTGGAGAACGTCGTGGGCCGGCTGCGCGCGAAGGACAGCGCGAAGGGCACGGCCGTGATGCTGGTGGCCCACTACGACTCCGTGCCCACGGGGCCCGGTGCGTCCGACAACGGCGCCGCCGTCGCGTCCATCCTGGAGGTGGCGCGGGCGCTCCAGCAGGGGCCGGCGCTCGCGGGCGACGTGCTGTTCCTCTTCACGGACGCGGAGGAGCAGCACCTGCTGGGCAGCACGGCCTTCGCGGCCTCGCACCCCTGGGCCCGCGAATCGGGCGTGGTCCTCAACGTGGACGCGCGCGGCAACGCGGGGCCGCTCCTGATGTTCGAGGTCTCCCCGGGCGGCGGCTGGCTCGTGCGCAGGCTCGGCGAGGAGGCCCCGGACATCGGGGCCGGTTCGCTCTTCACGGCCGTGTATCAGCGGATGAAGAACGCCACGGACTTCACGGCGCTGCGGCAGGGCGGTTGGCAGGGGCTGAACTTCGCCAACGTGGAGGGCACGCAGGCCTACCACTCACGCAAGGAGACCGTGGACGCCGTCTCCAACGGACTCCTCCAACAGCAGGGCGACACGCTGCTCGCGCTCACGCGGCGCATCTCCCGCGAGGCGTCCGTGCCGGAGGGCGAGGAGCTCATCTTCTTCAACGCGGGGCCACTGCGCGTCCACTACCCCCGGTCCTGGGCCGTTCCGCTGACGGTGGTCTGGGGCGGTCTGTTCGTGTTCGCCATCTTCCGAGCGCGCCAGCGCAAGCAGCTGCGCCTGTGGGCCATGCTGCGGGAGTCGCTGGTGTTGTTGCTCGTGGGCTTCCTGGCCAGCAGCCTCGCGCGGCTCGCGTGGCCGCTGCTGCGCGCCCTCCAGCCCGGCTTCCGCGCCCTCAGCCGGTCGGAGACGCAGGACAACTCGCGCTTCATCCTCGCGGTGGTGCTGTGGGTGATGGCGGCGATGGGCGTCGGGCTGTACCTCCGCCGGCGCGCGCCGGTAATGGAGCTGGCGGCGGGCGGATGCGTGCCGTGGGCGGTGATCTGCATCGCGGTGAGCATCGTGTTGCCGGGCGCGAGCGCGCTGTTCCTCTGGCCCCTGGCGGGCATGGTCCTGCTGCTCTTGTGGCTGGGAGGCCGGGGGACGGAGCCACTCCCTCGATGGCACGTGCCGCTGTGGGGGCTGGCGGCGCTGCCGCTCCTGCTGTTGCTGCCGAACGTGCTGGCCACTTTCTACACCGTGTTGCCTTTGGAGCGGGCCGCGGTGCCTTCCGACCTGTTGATGCTCGGCATCTGTCTACTCGCGCCGGGCTGGCTGTGGTTGGCGGGCCGTGGGCTTCCGTGGGTCTCGGGCGGGGCCGCGCTGCTGGGCCTGGGCCTGCTGGTGTCGCTCGCCGTGGGGCAGCGCTTCGACGCGCGAAACCCGCGTCCCACGGGCCTGCTGTATCTGGTGGACGCGGACGCCAGGACGGCGCGCTGGGTGTCCTCGGATCCCGTGCTCAATGATTGGACGCGTGCGTACCTGGGCGGCGACCCGAAGCGGGAGGCCATGGACGCGCTGCCGGAGGTGAAGGGGCCCTTCTGGAACGCGCCCGCGCCGGCGCCAGGGGAGGACGTGCGGGGGCCCGAGGTCGAATCGCGGCTGGAGGCAGGGGAGGGTGGGCGCCGGAAGGTGTCGCTCCACATCACCCCGTCCCGCCCGGACGCGGCCTTCGTGGATGTGCAGGTGTTGCCCGGGGACGCGGTGCTTTCAGCGCGGCTCGCGGGCCAGCAGACCCCGGGCGACACGCTGCGGACTCGCAACGCGGCCCAGGGCGTGCTGTTTCGCTACTGGGGTCCGTCCGCCGACGGCTTCGACCTGGAGCTGGAGATGACGGCCAGCGGCAGCCCCACCGTGAGGGTGGGCGAGCACACCTACGCGGTGCCTGCGTCGGTGACGCAGGGGCTGCCCGCGCGCCCGGAGGACAGCATGCCGGTGCCCTTTGGAGAGGGCCTGGACGAGGGCACGCGGGTGACTCGGACGCTGCGGTTGGATGCCGCGGCAGCGGAGGTCGCTCCCGGCCCCATGCCCTGACCGGCAGCCAATCCCGGATGCCTGTCATTGAACTGGTGTCCCGCCGACCAGGGTTACTGACGACGTCTCACCCGGAGGCCGGGCATCCGCGCAGGGCGGATGCCCGTCTCACTCAGCTCAGGGCACGGTCACCGTCACCGCGTTGCTGCGCCGGCTGTTGCCCGCGCGGTCAGAGGCAATGGCGACAATCGTGTGCGTACCGGACAGGCCCGCGGTGTTCCAGGTCCGGGTGTACGGGCTGGCCTCGACGAAGTACGTCGCCACGCCGTCGATCTCGAAGATGACCTGGAGCATCGCCTGGGTGTCGCTCGCGTTGGCCGTCAGCGTGACATTGCCGCTGACCACCGCCCCGTTGGCGGGCGAGGTGAGGATGGACGTGGGCAGCTGGTTGTCGACGATGAGGTTGCGGGTGCTCGTCTGGACGTTGCCCGCGTTGTCCGTGGCGCGAAGCGCCAGCGAGTAGGAGCGGTTGCCCAGCACCCGCGTGTCCGCCAGCGTTGGCCACGTTTCGAGCAGCCGCGCTACGAGCGTCCGCGTGGTGGCGTCCTGTCCCGCCCACCGCGGAAGGTTGTCGCGCACGAAGTCGGAGGGCGCCACCGGGCCGCCGGAGAATCTCAATGGCAGTAACACTCCGTGCGGGTGCACCAGCCAGAGCTGAAGCCCATTTCGATGCACTGCTCGATGCAGGCGGAACATTCATACGGCGCCGGAGCATCGGGAGGCGTGGCAAGGGCTTGCGTGGCGCTGAATGACAAGACAGCGCCCGTGGCAACGGCGAGCAAGGTCTTTCCCGCCTTCTTCACGAAGTCAATCATAGACACCTCTGGGAGTGGTGTGGCACCGCTGCGGACAGCCACGGCACGCTACCCCACCGCGAGTCCCCGAGGCACCGTGGACTCGAGCGCGGCGAGGAGGCGGAGCGCGGAGTCTCCGACCTCCTTCCTCCAGGCCATCCGCCAGGGCCGCCGCAAGGGGCCGGACGCGAGCCGCTTCACGACCAGGTCGCCCTTTCCCAGGTGCGGGGTGGAGATCCACTCGGAGAGCACGGCGACGCCCAGGCCCGCGCGGGCCACGTCGAGGATGGCCTCCGTGAGTGGCAGCCGCTCCACGCGGAGCCGGGGCCGCTCGCGGCCGAAGACCTGCGTCATGAACCAGTGCGACTCCGCCGCGGGCGTCTGCCCCGTGAGAACGGTGTGCTCGCGGAGGTCCTCCCGGGTGAGCGCACGGCGGGACGCCAACGGGTGCGACGCGGCCACCACGAAGATGATCTCATCGGAGAAGAGCGGCCGGCTCTCCAGCCCGGCGCGAGGGACGGTCGACGTCGTCAGGAGCGCCACGTCCAGCTCTCCGGCCACCAGGGCGGGGACGGGGTCCTGGGTGTGCTCCACCGCCAGGGACAGGTGGAGGCCCGGCAGGCTCTTGCGCAGCGTCACCAGCGCGGACGGCAGCCAGTGATAGGCGGTGTAGCACTCGCACACGAGGCGCAGGCGGATGGACGGGGCCACCGGCGCGCGCACCCGGTGCTCCAGGTCGCCCAGCTCCACGAGGATCCGCGTGGCGCCCGCGACGAGCTCCTGCCCCGCAGGCGTGGGCACGAGCCCGCGCGGGGTCCGGTCGAAGAGTCGCGCGCCCAGCCGCTCCTCCGCCGCGAGCAGCGCGCGGCTCACCGCCGGCTGCGTGAGATGCAGCGCGGCCGCGGCCCTGGCCGTCGTTCCGGCGGCGGCCAGGGCCAGCACCACGCGCAGGTCGCGCACGTCGAGGCGGGGGGAGGGCGGGGCAATGTCTTCCATGCATCGAGTCTATGCCAACGATGCGTTGGACGCATCCCATCCGGAGGCGGAGAGTGGCCCTCGCTTCTTGCCGCGAAGGCCCCCGCTCGACGTCCTGGAGGACATCCCATGCAGCTCTACTTCTCTCCCCTGTCCTGCTCCGCCGCCACCCGCATCTGCTTCTACGAGGCTGGCACGGAGGCGACGTACATCGAGGTCGACTCGAAGACGAAGCGCACGCTCGATGGGAGCAACTACCTGGAGGTGCATCCGCTCGGGCTCGTCCCCGCGCTCCGCACCGACGAAGGGGACGTGCTCACGGAGAATGCCGCCATCCTGCAATACCTGGCCGGGGCGCTGCCCCAGGCGGACCTCGCGCCGGCCGACAGCCGGGGGCGTATGCGGCTCCAGCAGTGGCTGTCCTTCATCGGGACCGAGCTGCACAAGGCGACGTTCTCCCCGCTCCTCGACGCGTCGTCGACCGAAGGCGCCCGGAGCTATGCGCTGGAGAAGGGGACCGGCCGGCTCGCCTACCTGGAGAAGCACCTCACCGGACGTGAGTTCCTCATGGAGCGCTTCAGCGTCGCGGACGCGTACCTGGCGACGGTGCTCGGCTGGAGCGTGGCGACGCCCATCGACCTGAAGAAGTGGCCCGCGCTCAGCGCGTACTTCGCGCGCATGCTGGAGCGGCCCAGCGTCGCGAAGGCCTTCTCCGAGGAGCGGAAGCTCTACATGGCCCAGCTCGAAAAGCGCCAGCCGCGTCCGTGACGGCGGTGGCGCGGTCCTCGGACGGCAACTCCCTCCACCTCCTCCTGAAGCGATGGAGGAGGGGAGGGAGCTTTCAATCCAGGGCGAGGTGCCCGTCAGGAGGCCAGGGGCTGGTTGCCGCCGGGGCCGTTCTTCAGCTCCTTGCGCACCGCCTCGGCGACGCGGTCGCGGACCATGTTCGCCATGCGCTCGCGGAGGTCCTCACCCACGCGCTCGCGGATGGCGGACACGAGGCTCTCCGTGTCCACCGGGCCCGGGCCCTGCGCCTGGTAGCCGCCCATGTGCTGCTCCCCGAACCCGCCCCGCATGGTGTGACCCATCCCGCCCACGGCGCCCAGCGACTCGCGGAGGGCGTCACCCAGCCGGTCGCGCAGCGCCTCCTGCAGGTGCTCGCGGAGGTTGCTGGACAGCCGCTCGTGGAGCGCGTCGACCAGGCGCCCGCGGAGCGCCTCGGCGATGCGCTCGGGGTCCATCATCCCCACGCCCTGCGGCTGGAAGCCCATCACGCCCTGGGTGCGCTCGCTCATCCGGGCGCGCAGTTCGTCGCCCAGCCGCTCGCGCAGCGCGTCGCGCACGCGCTCACGCAGGCCGCTCTGCACGCGCTCGCGGAGGGTGTCCGCGAGGCGGTCGCGGAGGGTGTCCGCGAGGCGCTCCGGGTCGATCTGGCCCATCTGCACCCGGCGCTCGGACAGCGCGGAGCGCAGCATGTCCGTCAGCCGCTCCTTCAGCGCCTCACGGATGCGCTCGCGCACGACGGTGTGGATGCGCTCGGACACGTTGTCGGCGAGCCGGGTGCGGAGGGTGTCGGCGATGCGCTCGGGGTCCATCCCGAAGCCCTCCATGCCCATCCTCCGCTCCGACATCGCGGAGCGCAGCGCCTCGCCCAGCCGCTCGCGGATGGCGTCGCGGACGCGCTCGCGCACGACGGTGCCCAGCCGGTCGCGCAGGGCGTCCTCCAGCTTGATGCGCACGCGCTCGGCGATGCGCTGCGGGTCGAAGTGCCCGTGCCCCTGCTGCATGCTCATCCAGTTCTCGGCCAGGGCGCTGCGCAGCGCCTCGCCGAGCCGCTCCCGGAGCACCTCGCGGGCGCGCTCGTGCACGCCGCTCACGACGCGCTCATGGATGACGTCGGTGAGGCGGTTGTGGATGGCCTCGGCGATCTGCTCCGTGTCGAACTGCGTCCCGGCCCCCTCCCCCTGCGGCATGTTCATCATGCGCTCACGCACCGCACCGCGAATCGCGTCGCCGACGCGCTCGCGGATCTCCGAGCCGATCCGCTCCTCCAGGCCGGACACGACGCGCTCGTGCACGGCGTCGACGATCCGAGCCTTGAGGGCTTCGGCGAACATCTGCTGCCCCTGCATGGAGAACTGTTCCTGATTCATTCAGCTGCCTCGTGGGTACCGCGGGTAGGACGGCGGGCGCGGAAGGTTTCGGCCTGCCACGCGAGGCGAAGAGATAGAGGCAGTGGGCCAGCGCGAATACGGGGCCCGGGTCTCGCGCGAGAGTTGGCGCGCGCATTCCAGGCCGTGCTCGCGGGGAGGGTAGGCGTGCGCACCAGCCAATGGTGAACTGTGTCCCCTCCCGAGCATGCAGGCATTGGCCTCATCCCCATGGAAGTCTTGGGGGTTGCGCGGCGTTCGTTGCCGGAATGAGTCAGTCCTTGCGATGCGAAAAAGCACGGCCGGCCGTCTGGCTGGGGGCGCTCCTGATGCTCGGTTTCCTGACCGGGTGCCCCATCATGGCGGGTTATTCCGACGCGGATGGGCCTCGCTACAGCGGGGACTTCCGGCCCGTGCAACCCGTCGCCGTGGAGGACCCCTCCTCGGTCACCGTGGTGACGTACAACCTCGCCTTCGCCGAGCAGGTCACCGAGGCGGTTGCGTCCCTGTCGAGCCCTCCGCTCTCGGAGGCGGACGTCATCGCGATGCAGGAGATGGACGCTCCCGCCGTGGAGAGAATCGCCCGGGAGCTGGGGATGTCCTACGTGTACTACCCCGCCTCCGTGGCCAAGGACGGTGATGACTTCGGCAACGCGGTGTTGAGCCGGTGGCCCATCACCGCGGACCAGAAGATCAACCTTCCCCACGACGACCCGTATCACCAGCAACACCGCATCGGGGTGGCCGCGACGGTGGACATCCGGGGGACTCCCTTCCAGGTGGTCTCCGTGCACGGTGCGACCCCCATCGTCGGGCTGGGCGCGCGGCTGGATCAGGCGGAGACCGTCATCCAGGCGGTCGACGGCGCGGCGCAGTCGCAGGTCATCGCTGGCGACTTCAACACCTCCGACCCGGGGAGCCTGACGCAGACCGTGAAGCTGTTCTCGCAGTGGGGCTTCCAGTGGGCCTCCGAAGGGGTGGGGGACACCGTGGACTCCGTCATCGGCGGACTGCCGCTCGACTCGGTCTTCGCCCGGGGGCTCACTCCGGTGGCGCGCGGCGTGGACAAGCGTCCCTCCGGGAGCGACCACCAACCGGTCTGGGTGCGCTTCGCATGGCCGCAATGACGCCGAGGCCTTTCATGCGGGCCCTGTGGATGGGTGCGCTGCTCCTCTGCGCTCCCGGCTGTCTGAGCGGCGCGCGGAACCTGGGCGCGGCGACGACGCCGGTGGGGACGACCGAAGTGGGCGTCTCCGTGAACACGATTGCCTTCGAGCGCGGCCGGGAGCGGGCATATCTGCCCAACCCCGAGCTCACGTTCCGCAAGGGCGCTGGCGAGAACTGGGATTGGGGCGGACGCCTCACCCTGCTGGGCCTGGAGCTCGGGACCCGGCATCGGCTCATGGAGCGCTCACCCTGGACCGTGTCGGTCGCCCCGAGCGCGGGCGTCTGGTACGTGCCCGTCACCAACAACGGCACGGAGCCCGTCAACTTCCGTCTGGGAGGCCAGACGCTGGTCGACTATCGGCTCAATGCCAGGTGGACCCTGACCGGGGGCGCTTCACTGATGGGGGCCTTCGCGGGCCCGCTCACCGTCTTCCAGGGCAAGCTCGGCGGCTCGCACCTGATGGTCGCGCCGGGTGGTTCGCTGGGCGTGGCGTACCGGCTGAATCCCTCGCTCGAGCTGCGAGCGGAGGGCGGCATCGAGCTCCCGTTCGACGTGAGGGACGGCCGCCGTCAGCCGACGGGTCATGCCGGACTGACGCTCCGCTGGGGGCGCACCTCCCGTCGCTGACGTGGGAGGCCGCGAGCGCTCGGCCCTCTTCGGCTGGGGTGGCGAGCGTAAGGTGACAGCGGTCCATGGCCCCGGGACGGATGGCGGGAAGGAGTGGAGGCACCAGCTTGCGCCCACTCTTTTCGCACCCGTTGGAGGGGGCCCATGTCCTTGCCGCGCCGCTGGCCGGATCCATTCGCCGTCTGTCTTTGCCTCGGGCTGGGCTGGGTGTTGCTGGCGGGGGCCAGGGCTCCAGGGCCCGCCGCGCGGGCGCTGCCGGGAGGCTTCTCGTCCGAACTCGTGGTGGGAGGCCTGCACTACCCCACGACATTCGCGCACCTGCCGGATGGGCGCATCCTCGTCGCGGAGAAGGCGGGGGTGGTCCGGCTGGTCAAGGACGGCGCCCTGGTGGCCACGCCCTTCCTCGACGTCAGCGCGCGGGTGAACAACCACCATGACCGGGGCCTGCTGGGGCTCGCGGTGGACCCCGCCTTCGCGCAGAACGGCTACGTCTACCTGCTCTATACCTACGACGACGACGCCACGGACGACGACGGGCCCAAGACGGGGCGCCTGGCGCGGTACACGGCGGTAGGGGACACGGCCTCGCCTGACAGCGAGTCGGTGCTGCTGGGCACCGCGGTGGCCGGCTCCTGCAAGGACCTTCCTCCCGGCTCGGACTGCATCCCCTCGGACAGCGCGTCGCACTCCGTGGGCAACGTCCGGTTCGCGCCGGATGGCACCCTCTTCGTGTCGCTGGGGGACGGGGCCCGCTTTGACGCGGTGGATGACGACGCGCTGCGGGCGCAGGACCCGGACTCGCTGGCGGGCAAGGTCCTGCGCGTCTCGCGCACCGGCGCGGGTGTGCCGTCGAATCCGTTCTGGAGCGGGAATGGCCAGGACAACCGCTCGAAGGTGTGGGCGCTGGGGCTGCGCAATCCCTACCGCTTCAACCTGCGGCCCGGCACCGCCACGCCCTACGTGGGAGACGTCGGCTGGGGCGACCACGAGGAGATCAACGTCGCGACGCCCGGCGCGAACTTCGGCTGGCCCTGCTACGAGGGGCCGGGGCGCCAGCGCGGCTATGAGCCCAAGCCCGTGTGCCAGGCGCTGTATGCCAAGGGGCCGGACGCGGTGCGGCCGCCGCTGTATTCCTGGACGCATGCCGAGGGCCAGACATCCACGGGCGGCGCCTTCATCCAGGACCCGGCGTTCCCGGCGCAGTGGCGGGGTGCCTACTTCTTCGCGGACTACACCCAGCAATGGATCCGGATGCTGCGGGTGGATGCCAATGATCAGCTCGTGCCGGACAGCGTGGCGCCCTTCGCCACCGAGGCGGGCGGCGTCGTCGACCTGAGCAGCGGGCCGGGCTCCCAGCTTCACTTCGTGGACATCCTCGCGGGGGAGCTGCGCCGCATCCGCTACCCGGCCAACAACACGCCGCCGGTCGCGGTGGCCTCGGCGACGCCGCGCGAAGGCGGGCCGCCCCTGCGGGTGTACTTCTCCAGCGCCGGCTCCCGCGACATGGACGGCGACACGCTCCAGTACGTGTGGGACTTCGGTGACGGCAACTCCGTGTCAGGCGTGGCGAACCCGGAGCACCTGTACGAGATGGCCGGCCTCCATGTGGCCCGGCTGACCGTCAGCGACGGACATGGCGGCAGCCACACGGCCTCCGTGCGCATCTCCGTGGGGAACCTGGCGCCGGTGGTGTCCATCCACGCGCCGTCGGAGACGTTCCGCTTCAAGGTGGGGGACGTGGTGACGTTCGCGGGCTCGGCGAGCGACGCGGAGGACGGCGCCATCCCAGGTGACCGGATGGCGTGGACCCTCACGCTGGTGCACTGCACGCCGGGCGCGTGCCATTCCCATCCCTATGAAGAAGGCCAGGGGCCTGGCGGGACCTTCACCATCCCGGACCATGGCGACGACGTGCGCTTCCAACTGACGCTGACCGCGACGGACTCCGCGGGGCTGACGGGCAGCCGGATGGTGACGCTGTTGCCCCTGAAGGTGCAGGTGACGCTGGAGACGTCGCCTCCCGGGCTGGAGGTGGTGTTCGACGGGACTGCCAGCCCGTCACCGCTGGTGCGCTCCGTGGTCGCGGGCTCCTCGCACGCGCTCTTCGCGCCGTCGCCCCAGGGCAACCAAGGCTTCGTCGGCTGGTCCAACGGCGGGGCCGCGGAGCACACCCTCCTGGTGGGCACGGAGGACGTGAGCGTCACGGCCTCCTTCGAATCCGTCGCTCCCGCGGAGTGCCCGGCCGGGCAGTACCGCGCGGAGTACTTCGCCAACCGGGAGCTGGCGGGCGTCCCGGGGATCGTGCGCTGCGAGGGGGCACCGCTCTCGAACTACTGGTGGGCGGGCAGCCCCGTGGAGGGCGTGGGCCCGGATGACTTCTCCGTGCGCTGGACGGGGCGGTTCTACTTCGCGACGGGCCTGTACTTCTTCCTGGCCCAGGCGGATGACGGCATCCGGGTCTTCGTGGATGGCAGCCGCATCATCAATGGCTGGAAGGACCAATCTTCCACCAACTACATGCAGGCGCGCTGGATGCGCGCCGGTGAGCACACCGTCGTCGTCGAGTACTACGAGCACGACGGTGACGCGGTGGCCGGGCTCGGGTGGTTCCGGTAGCCCCCTCAACCCAGATACGCGGCGATCTCGAACCATCCGTCGTCGATCACCTCGACGGAGATCGTCCGCGTGGCCGGAGCCACCAGCATGCGCACGAAGTCCGCGCCGTCTGGCCGCTCCAGGTTGGCGTAGAACACCAGGCCCCGCGCATCACGTCGCGGGGCCTCCCAGGCCACCAGCCCACGCTCTCCAACGGTGCCGCTGCGGATCACCTCTGGCCCCGGCTGGTCCAACGTGAGGAAGCCCAGGGCCTCCTCCGTGCGAATCACCTTGGCCCCGGTCGTGAGCTCCACGAGCTCCAGCAACTCCTCGAAGCCCGCCTCCGAATCCAGCTCCACCCGGGAGGCGCGCAGCGCTTCGTTGAGGTCGCGCTCGACTGTCACGGTGCATCCTCCCGACGGGCCTGGCGGCGCCATGTCCACCTCACTCCGGCGCCGGGAAGTGTAGCGCGCTGGCGGCACAGTCGGGCGACGAGCGCCTCATAGCCGGCGTAGGACAGCGGCAGGAGCAGGGCGAAGAGGAGGGTGAGCGAGGGCAGGGCGGGAT
>NZ_RAWF01000162.1:0-23465 GCF_003612075.1 Corallococcus sp. CA041A | reverse complement strand
GCCCCCAATCCCACCCCGCGAGTCACCTGACGCAGCCAGACAGTGCGCCAGGTTGTGACGCCCGGAAGCGCCCGCTATCCTGCCCGGCATGGCTGGAGGCCAGCACGCGACAGCGGGATTGGGGCCCGACGACATCGCCGAGCTGGAAGCCATTGGCTCCGAGCCCGGCTATGACGTGTTCCTGGCCCCTGCGCGCGCCCTCGAAGGCGCCGTGGAGGAGTGCCGCTCCAACATCGCGCTCGCGTTCCACAACACGAAGCGCGGGGTGGAGAGCGTCCTCGCCCGTGAGGCGGAGGTCGCCGCGCTCCCGGGCGTGAACGTGGAGGAGCTGCGCGAACTGCCGCTGCTCGCGCAGGGCCTGGCCTGGGCCGCGCTGCGCGTCCAGCGCGACATGCGGGCCAGCTCCTTCGGAACCCTCTTCGACCGCGCCCAGCAGCTGCGCCGCAAGCTGCTCAAGACCGCGGAGGCGCTCGCGGAGTCCTCCTTCCTCGCCGCCGCGGACGTGACGGCCGCCCACGGAGAGGGCCACCGCGACGTGGTGGGGGACTGCCTGGGACTCGTGGCGCTGTTCCGCAGGCACGAGGAGAAGCTCGCCGGCCGTTCCCCTGTCACCCCCGAGGACGTGAACGAAGTGGAGCGCGTGGCGCAGCAGCTGCGCGCCCTGCTCGCGGCCCCGGGAGAGGCCCGCGAGGACGACAGCTCGCCGCTGCTCTTCGAGGCCACGGAGACGCGAGACCGCCTCTGGACGCTGCTCACCCGGCGCCACGACATCCTCTGGCGCTGTGGCGCGTGGCTCTTCGGCCGGGACGTGGACATGCACGTGCCGCCGCTCCTGGCCCGCCACCCGCTGGTGCGCGCCGTCGAGCCCACGTCCATCGAACGCGCGAAGCAGCAGACGCCAGGAAAGCGCGGGGCGACCCCGATCGACTACGCCCCGGAAACCAACGTGCGCTCCAAGGTCCGTTTCATGGTGAAGGTCGGCTTCGACTTTCCCTCCCGCTAGAGACCCATGCCTTTCGACGTGAAGGACATCCTCCGGCAGCTGGAAGCCGGCTTCGCCCCGGATTCAGGCGCTCCGAAGTGGTGGCAGGAGAGCTGGGAGGATCCGGAAGGGTTCGCCGTGGCGCTCGCGGAGGCGCACGCAGGCCGAGGCGTCCCGCCGCCCAAGAGCCGCCCGGGCCAGCAGTACGACTTCTTCCATGATCTCATCGTGCGCCACGTCGCGCTGGAGCGCCCCGCGTTCCGCACGCACCAGCGCATCCAGGGCTGGCAGGCCCTGGCCTACCGCACGCTGCATGACCTGGCCTCGCGCCGCGCCAGCGAGTGGGCGGATCAGGGCGTGGAGCCGGGCGCCAAGGTGTGCCTGGTGCACGGCGTGGGGCAGGAGCTGCTCGTGTCGCTCCTGGCCACGCTGAAGCTGGGGGGCTGCTTCACGCTCCTGCCGCCCATGGGCCCGCGCGCCATGGCCACGCGGCTGGAGTCCCTGACTCCGGACTTCATCGCCGCGGAGCCCCACCAGCTCCCGCTCCTCAAGGGCCACGAGCAGCTGCTGCTCAAGAGCCAGGGGAGGGGAGCGCCGGGCTTCACGTCGCACACGTACAAGCCCTCGGACGTGGTGGGGCTGCTCTTCTCGCCGCTGGTGGATCCGCCGCACACGCCCGTGCCCCTCACCGCGGAGAACGCGTGGAAGGGCGCCATCGGCGACGGGATGCTCACCTTCGGCCTGTCGCCGGGGGACCTCCTCGCGGCGCCGGACTTCCCGGTGCTCCAGCACCTGCCCGCGCTCCTCTTCGCCACGCTCCTGCGCGGCGCCACCTACCTGCACCTGGAGATGGCGGACTTGGCGCTCAACCCGGCCCCGCTCCTGGAGCACCCGCTGCGCGCCCTGGGCGTCACGCCGAAGCTGCGCGATCTGCTCGTGCGCCACCGCGCCTCCCTGCGCAACGTGCAGCACTGGTTCCGCAGCCCGGAGGAGCCCTTCGACGCCCAGGCGTGGCGCGCGTGGGTGAAGCAGTGCGGCCTCCAGGCCGTGCCGTCCTCCAACATCCTCATCGACGCGTCCGCTGGCGGCGCGGTGCTGGCCTCGTCGCGCGGCGTGAGCGAGGCGACCACCGACGTGCACACGGACGTCTTCCCCGTCCCGGGCCGCGCGTGGACGCTGAAGGATCCGAACCAGAGCGGGCAGGGCGCTCCCACGGACGTGGGTGTCTTCACGCTCCTGCCGGACAAGGAATACCCGCCGGGCCACGTCCTGCTCGCGCGGATCCGCCAGCGCTACCACTACGCGGGCACGCTGGGCTTCCGGCACGACGGCCGCACCTACTCCGCGAAGGAGGTCACCGCCGCGCTGGAGGGCCTGCCGTTCCTCGCGGGCACCAGCGTGGTGCCGGTGTCCACCGGCGGCCTGGCCAGCCACTCCCGCTTCCTCCTCCTGGCCTTCACGGGGGCCACGCCTGCTCCCTCGTCCGGCGAGCAGGAGATAAACCGACGCATCGAAATGTTGCTGGGCGGGGATTTCCTGCCCGACCGGATCGAGTTCTTCCCGCTCTTTCCCCACCGGGTGAAGGGCGCGGTCGACGACGCATGGTGCGCCTCGCAGTTCTTCACCGGCGCGCTACACAAGAAGGCGAAGGACCCGATGTTCCAGGCCCTCACCGCCCTGCGGGGACGAGTGCTGGAAAGCTCCGCGGCTTCGGGCGAAGATGATCCGTCGCCAGCGCGCTGAAAAAGGAACGGCACATGGGTGCTCAGGTCGTGATGGGAGCGATGCTCCAATGCAGCTTCGGGATGGCGCCCTCGTCGCTGATGGTGCTGCCCGTGAACCGGATCATGGCCACCACGCCCGCGGCGAACATCATGGACAACAAGCCGTTCATGAACATCCTGCCCTTCGGCATGTGCCAGTCCCTGGCCAACCCCATGGTGGCGGCGGCGACCGCGGCGGCCCTCGGCGTCCTCACCCCCATGCCCTGCATCCCCGCCACCGCGGCCCCCTGGGTGCCCGGGTGCCCCAAGGTGCTCATCGGCAACATGCCGGCGCTGGAGAGCAACTCCAAGTGCATGTGCAGCTACGGCGGCGTCATCCAGGTCGTCTCCCCCGGACAGATGGTGGCCATCGATGGGTAGCCCCGCGCAGGTGTTGGAGGCCGTCGACTTCACGCTGCTCGACGTGGAGTTCACCACCGCCCCCGTGCCGCTCGACGAGTCCGAGGGCCCGGATCCGCGCCTGGAGGCCATCACCGGCTTCGTCGCCAAGAGCGAGTACGCGAACGCCGCCCGTGCCGCCGAGGGGCTCCTGCGCCAGGGAGTGCGCGACGTGCGCGTGGTGGGGCCGTACCTCTTCGGCCACTTCTTCGCGGAGGGCATGAAGGCGCTGCCCGTCCTGTTCCGTTCCCTCAAGCGCACGCTGACGGAGAACTGGGACTTCTTCGGCCCGATGGAGAAGAAGCTCGTCTTCGCGGACACCGGCCTGCGCTGGCTGCTGAAGATGATGGGCAAGCACCTGGAACACCACTCGCGCCTCAAGGACGCCCAGTGGCAGGCCTGGACCGCGCCCGGCAATCGCGAGCCCATCGAGGAAGCCCTGACCCTCGGGGATCCACTCATCGCCGCGCTCGCCATCCTGCAGAAGCCCGCGTGCATGGACGCCATGCGCTCGCTGCTGGGCGCGCTGCGCTCCCACGCCCAGGGCGTGCCCTTCCTACCCCCGCCGGAGGAGCCCCAGTCCGAGGCCCCGGAGCCCGAGCTCGCCGCCGCTCCGGACGACGACGAGGAAGAGGACGACGAAGGGGAGGAGGAAGAGGAGGTCCGCCCCGTGCGCCGCAAGAAGGCCGCACGCCAGGAGGAACAGGACTCCGGCCCCAGCGTGCCCATGTCTCCCGCGCTCGCGCTGCTGGTCCGCAAGCTGTCTGCCTTTGAGGCGCTGGTGGAGAAAGAGGACTACTCCAAGGCGAGCGTCATCGCCGTGGACGTGCTCGCCACCGTGGAGCGCTTCGACCCGCGCGTGTTCCTGCCGCAGCTCTTCTCCGGCTTCTTCAATGGACTGGCGCAGCACGCGGAAGCCATTGAGCCCATGCTGCACAACACGGAGACGCTGTCCTTCCGCGCCATGGATCAGCTCTACCGCGTGGACCTGGACGCGTTCCTCGTCGCGCAAGCGCGCCAGCCGCGCGGCGGCGGCTCGGAATACGACGAATAGCCCCCATGGCCCTGGAGCGCGAACAGCCGAACCGCAAGCTCACCGTCGAGGAGCGCATCAGCGAGCGCATCCGCAGCTTCGACGTGCCGGCCCTCCTGGATCTGCTCGCCAAGGAAGGCTACGGCGAGGCGGAGGTGGAGTTCCGCAGCCACCGCAGCACCGTGCACCAGCCCCATCTGGTGCATGCCATTGAATTCACCCGCCACCCGCGCAAGCGCGTGGTGATCACCGTCAACCTGGGCCTGCTCAGCCTCCAGACGCCCCTGCCATCCTTTCTCTTCCAGGCCATGGATCGCCTGGAGCAGGACACGATGGCTGACTTCCTGGGTTACTTTGACCACCTGTTGCTGCGGACCCGGTTCGCGGGCCAGTTTCCTGATCGCGACGAATCCCTGCTGCCCGGCTGGGAGCACTCCACCGCGCACCGGCTGCGCCTGCTTCGCCTCGCGTGCCCCAGCAGCCTGCACTGGCTTTTCGCCAAGGTCTTCCCGGAGGCGGAGGTGGTGGTGCGCCGAGAGACTCGCCGCCAGCGCATCGAAGCCAAGGGCATCCGCCTGGGCGCCGCGGCGCTCGGAGACGGCAGCGCGGTGGGCGGCTTCGCCACCGTCCCCACGGGCGGGGTGGAGGTGCGGCTGTTCCTCAACGAGCCGCACTCCGGCACCGGCACCCCCTGGGCCGTGGAGGCACGCAGGCGCCTCAACGCCCGCATCCTTCCGAGCCTCGCGGAGACCCCGCTCGTGCTCGCCGTCATCCTGTGCCTGCGTGATCAGAGCAGCTACGCCCGGCTCATCGACGGAAGTCATCTGGGCTACGAACCGCTGGTAGGCGGTCCGGAGCAAACCCAGGAGGTCCTCCTGTTCACGGGGGACACCGCTCAACTGCGATCATCGGAACCTCGGTAGACCTGTCATGTCGGCTGGTTGACGGGAATTCCTGATCGCGCCTAGGCTGTAAATGTTCACTCGGCAGGGCGTACTCCCGGGGCGGCTCCAGTAGGACGGGGGGAATAAAGCGCTCTGCGATTGTCAGGGAGTCACCGTGGCCATTCAGGACCAGCTTCCCAAATCCCGCATCACCCTCACGTACCGGACCACCATCAACGGCGAGCAGGAGACGGTGAACCTGCCGTTGCGCCTCCTGGTCATGGGCGACTACTCGCTGGGGACCTCCGAGGACCGCAAGACGGACCTGGAGACGCGCAAGCTGCGCTCCGTGGACGGCCGCAACCTGGACGAGTTGATGAAGGACATGAAGATGTCCGCCAACTTCCAGGTCGCCAACCGCATCAACCCGGACGTGGAGGAGGAGCTGAACGTCACGCTCCCCATCGACCGGATGAAGTCCTTCCACCCGGATGAGATCGTCAAGCACGTGCCGAAGCTCAAGGCGCTGCTGCTCCTGAAGACGCTCCTCGTGGAGATGCAGTCGAACATCGACAACCGCAAGGACCTGCGCCGCGAGCTCTACGAGCTGTTCTCCAAGCCGGATGCGCTCAAGGAGCTGCTCAACGAGCTGAAGGGCTACGAGACCATGCGCCTGCCCGCCGGAGAGACGGCGAAGACGGACGCGCCCGCCGCCGCCGGTGCCGCCGCCGCCGCTGGCAAGCCCGCCGCCGGTGCCGCCGCCGCCACGGCCGCGGTCGCCGCCACCGTCGCCGCGGGCGCCAAGCCTCCGGCCGCTTCCTGATCCGCCTTCCCAACCCCTTCGACTTCTAAAAGGACTCCGCCATGGCTGAGACCACCTACCTGAAGCGCCTGTTCACCAGCGTCCGGCTCGATCCGCCCCAGGAATCGGCGCCGATGATCACCACCAACTTCGCGCCCGCCGGCGACGAGCAGCAGGTCACCCTGGAGAGCCGGTTCCTCTCCAGCGTCGCCGCGCTGCTGCAGAACGTGGCCCCCGTGGAGGGCCCGGACAACACCGCCCGCTTCGACAAGGGCCAGGTGCTGGACGTCATCAGCCGCATCGATCGCATGATCGACGTGCAGATGAACGAGATCCTCCACAACGACACCTTCCAGAAGCTGGAGTCCACGTGGCGCGGCCTGGAGGACCTGGTCGACCACACCAACTTCAAGGCCAACATCGCCATCGACATCCTGGACGTCGCCAAGGATGAGCTGGCGGAGGACTTCGAGAACAACTCCAGCAACATCTTCGCCGGAGCGCTGTTCGACAAGGTCTACATCCAGGAGTACGACCAGTACGGTGGCCGTCCCTTCGGCGCCATCGTCGGCCTGTACGACTTCTCCTCGTCGCCCGCGGACCTCACCTGGCTGCAGCGCATGGCCAAGGTCTCCAACGCCGCGCACGCGCCGTTCATCTCCGCCGTGAACCACAAGTTCTTCGGCTGCGAGACCATCGAGGAGATGGAGGCCATCAAGAACCTGGAGGGCGTGCTCGCCCACCCGCGGTTCGGCCGCTGGAACGCGTTCCGCGACACGGAGGAGGCCGCGTACGTGGGCCTGACCTTCCCGCGCTACGTGCTGCGCCTGCCCTGGCACCCGGACAAGAACCCCTGCGACGTCCTCAACTTCACCGAGACGGCGCGCGGCGACTCCGACAAGTACCTGTGGGGCAACTCCGCCATCCTGCTCGCGCGCAACATGGTGAAGGCGTTCGAGATCAGCGGCTGGTGCCAGTCCATCCGCGGCCCCAAGGGCGGTGGCCTCATCTCCGGCCTGCCCGTGGACACCTTCTCCCTGCGCGGCCAGGAGGAGATCAAGGCCCCGGTGGAGATCGCCATCCCGGACTACCGCGAGTACGAGTTCGCGCGCTCCGGCTTCATCCCGCTCGTGTACCGCAAGGGTTCCAGCGACGCGACGTTCTTCAGCACCCAGTCCGCCAAGGTCTCCAAGACGTTCAAGGACCCCAAGGACTCGGAGAACTCGCAGCTCGTCACGAACCTGGCCTACACGTTCTCCATCACGCGTCTGGCGCACTACGTGAAGTGCATCATGCGCGACAACATCGGCAACACGGCGGACGCGCCCTACATCCAGCGCCAGCTGGACTCGTGGCTGTCCAACTACGTCACGACCGTGGCCAACCCGGACGACCTCACCGTGCGCCGCTTCCCGTTCAA
Source organism: Corallococcus sp. CA041A (assembly GCF_003612075.1). Taxonomy (NCBI): domain Bacteria; kingdom Pseudomonadati; phylum Myxococcota; class Myxococcia; order Myxococcales; family Myxococcaceae; genus Corallococcus; species Corallococcus sp. CA041A. The sequence goes on along the minus strand of NZ_RAWF01000162.1, from coordinate 16,182 downwards.
GGCGAGCAGCGTGGCGGTGTTCCCGCGTCCCGGTGAGATCGGCTGGTACGACTGCAAGCTGGCCGTGCTCCCGCACATCCAGTTCGAAGGCCTCAACGTGGAGCTGATGCTCGAGTCGCGGCTCGGTTAAGCCGCATCCCACCTGGGGCAGGTGAGTGCCTGCCCCGCTTACCCTGGAGTGACAGATGCCCCAGTTTTCGCGGAACCTGGACGTGTATCAGGGCTTCAACTTCAAGAAGGACAAGCAGTCCCCCGTGGGCTACATCACCGCCATCACCATTGGCGGCCAGGCCCTGGCTCCGGATCAGGAGACCATCAAGGATCCTGAGAACCCGGACGCGGCCATCGCCGACAAGGTCGTCGCGGTGCTCAACCACTACCTGTGGGAGACGGGCGTGACGGACGCCATGTACTTCTCCGGCCAGGTGTCGGTGGCGAACAAGCAGAAGGTGGCGGAGATGCTGCTGGGCAACTTCAGCAACATTGAAGTCAACTTCAAGTACGTCATCTACGAGTACGACCCCATCGGGAAGAAGTACTTCAAGTCCAACTTCCTGGACGCGGAGATGAAGGGCCTGCTCGAGAAGAACGGCGACGACCTGAACATGTCCGTCGCGGACAACGAGTCGCGCGAGGTCCAGTCGCCCAAGAACTTCACGTTCCAGATTGGCATCAAGCCGCAGGCAGCCGAGCAGTCGCTGAACCTGGCGACCTCGTCCGCCAAGAAGATCGCGAAGAAGTGGGGCATCACCGAAGCGGCCGCCAAGTAGCGTTGGCCGCGGTCTGAGTCTAAACCGGGCTGGGAGCAGGTCTCGCTCCCGGCCTGGGTTCAGGCGGGTGGAAGGAAAGAACGGCGTATGCAGCGGTACAAGCTCGCACGGGTCCGCTGGCACGTAGGCCAGACGCTTCTTCCGGAGCATTTCGTCGCGCAGGAGGACGCGCTGGACGCGGAGATCCGCCTCCATGCCACCCTGTCCGGCCTGCCGTCGTACGGCATCGCGAACATGGCCTGGAACGAGTCGCTCCTCCAGAGCGGCAGCCTGTCCATCTCCGCGCTCACCGTCGTCACCAAGGCCGGGGACCTGATGGACGTCCCGGGCAACTCCGTCATCGCGCCGCTGTCGCTGGAAGCCGTCGGCAAGACGGAGTTCATCGTCTACCTGCACGTGCTGAAGGAGACCGTCAGCGCGGAGGGCATCCGCCTGTACGCGGATGATCCGCCGGTCATCCAGCGCGTGCTGCACAAGCTGCAACTGTCCACGGAGCCGGTGCTGGACGGGACCGTCGCGTCCCTGGGGCTGGCCGCCGTATCCCAGGACGAGGACGGCGCGTGGCACACGTCCGCGGACTGGGTGCCCGCGCTCCTGCTCGTGGGGCCCAACCCCTTCCTGGAGAAGCTGCTCTCCACGCTGGATGATCTGCTGGATCAGGTGCGCCAGCAGCTGCTCACCAACATCTCGGACACGTACCTGCGCACGGACCGGCTCACCAACGCGCGCCGGGCGCTCTTTGAAGTGCAGCGGCTGATCGCGCTGCGCCGGGACATGTTCCGGCAGGTGTACGTGCACCCGTACCACCTGTTCGACGCGCTTCGCCGGCTGTACTTCGAGGCGTGCTGCTACCTGGAGATGCTCCCGGACGAGCAGATGCCGGTGTACCAGCACGAGGGGCTGAACGAGGCCCTGGGCGGGTGGATCCGCCTGCTCCAGCGCAGCTTCCAGCCCGAGGCCACGCGCTCCACGCACAAGGCCTTCCAGGCGAAGGAAGGGCAGTACCAGATGACGCCGCTGCCGCCGGAGATCCGCTCCGCCAGCGAGGCCTACCTCCTGGTGCAGCGCACCCAGCCCGGCGAGCGCACGCCGCTGGACGGCGTGAAGCTGGCCAGCCCCACGAGGCTGCCGCTGGTGCGCAGGCAGGCCCTGAAGGGCGTGCCCTTCAAGCACGTGCCGTATCCGTCCTTCCCGCACGCGCTGGGGCCGGAGATTGACTGGTACCTGCTGAGCAACGGCGAGGAGTGGCAGCACGCGCTGCGCGAGGACGGCCTGGCCTTCTACGTGACGCCCGCGCTCCGGGGCGCCCAGACGTCGCTGTTCTGGCGGAGGAGCTAGACGCCATGGCGCGCGCACCGTTCCTGGACAAGTTCGCGACTCGCAGGGAGCGCACCAACTCGCGCGACAGCCTGGAGCACGTGATGCGCAACATCGAAGCCGTGCTCAACACGAAGAAGGGCTACGGCTTCTTCATGCATGACTTCGGGCTGGGCGGGTACACGGAGAAGCTGGGCACGCGCGAGCTGGTGGAGGCGCTCACCGCGGAGATCCAGCAGGAAGTCACCCAGCACGAGCCCCGGCTGGTGGGGCCGGAAGTGAAGCTGCGCGGACGCGACAGCTCGCTGTGGCTGTACTTCGACTGCAAGGGCACCTTCAACGGGCAGCCGTGTCACCTGTCGCTGTTGTTCCACTCCACCACCGGCCGGGTGCGCGTGCAGGCGGAGGACACCTGATGGCCTTCGCCGACCGCCTGGACCTGGGCCTGACGCTCACCATCGGCGGGACGGCGCACGCCATCCCCTCGGCGGACGTGCTCGCCTTCGAGTTGGACCTGCACGGCTGGGGGCACGAGGGGAGGGTGGAGTTCCGCGTGCTCGACGAGACGGGGCACGGCGGACAGAAGCAGGACAAGCTGCTGGCGGACTTCCTCAAGCCGGACCTGGTGGAGGTGGCGCTGGAGCTGAAGGCCGTGCACTCCGATACGGCGACGAAGCCCACCTTCACGTCGCTGAAGGTGAAGGGGCTGGTGCAGGACAAGTCCCTCACGGAGGAGGGCGTCGCCCAGGCCAAGGGCGCGGGCATCACCTACCGGCACTACACCGTGCGCTTCGTGGACCCCGCGCGGCTCCTGTGGAAGCAGCATTACCCGTGCGTGCTCTACACGCAGAAGACGCTCCAGGACGTGCTGGACGCGCACAAGGGCGACAAGATCACCCTGGCCAACGACTGGGACGCGCAGCTGGCCAAGACGCTGCCGCTCATCTTCCTGGGCCTGTCCCCGGAGTCCGGCGCCAGCTTCTACGACTTCGTCGTCTGGTTCGTGCACACGCGCAACGGCGTGCTGGCGTACGACTACACGGCGCAGGGCTATCAGCTGCGCGCGGCGAAGGACGCCAGCCCCACGCCCCTCACGCTGCGCGCGGCGGACGTGGACCGCGTGTCGGTGGTGTTCCCGGAGGTCGCGCGCCACGATGTGGCCATCCTCAACGCGGCCGCGGAGAGCCCCAAGAACCAGGCCATCACCAACGCCCAGGCCGTCACCGGCGTCCGTCAGGACGTGCTCCTGCGCACGGACATCGCGGACGACGTGCAGGCCCGCGCCACGCTGGAGACGGCGCGCCTCAAGGTGCGCGGCCTGGAGGTGGAGCTCACCTGGAATCGCTTCCCGGCGGTGGCCTTCGCCCCGGGCGCGCTGGTGAAGCTGCCGGACACCGCGGGGTGGACGGCGGCGGGCGTGCCCGTCACGCAGGACTTCCGGGTGCGCCGGATGCACCTGCGCGCGGATCCGCTGCCCGTGGAGGAGGGGGAGATCCCGGCGGGCGGGGAGGCGTCCGGGCCCGGAGGAGAGGAGCCCACGCGCCGGCCCAAGCCGGAGAGCCGCTATCTCATCTCCTTCACCACGCGGCTGGAGAAGAAGGCCGAACTGCACACGGACCTGCCGCCCTTCACCGCGCCGGTGTTCCCGCGCTTCGTGGAGGGGCTCATCGTCAGCGAGGTGGGCGAGAAGAAGGACGAGACCTGGCAGGCGTACACGGACGAGGCCACGTCGCTGGACAGCTACAAGGTGAAGCTGCCGCTCTTCGCCAACCAGATCATCCAGGTGCCCTTCAACGCGAACCTCCAGCCGGGGCACTTCTACTTCCCGGCCTACAAGGGCGCCCGGGTGCTGGTGGCGCTGGACTTCCTGCGCGCGTGGCTCAAGCGCAACCTGGACTGGCGAGCGGGCGCGCGCCTGCCCTCGGACGGACAGGGCGTGCACCTGCTCGTCGGCAAGACCACGACGAGCGGCACGTCCATGCGGCACTTCTACGAGGACAACAAGCCGCTGTGGCGCCTGCAGCGCACGAACGAGAGCGACACGGAGAAGGTCGAGCTCAAGGAAGGCAACCTGCTCATCCTGGTAAAGGAAGAGTCCGCCTGAGGCGGGAGGGACGATGGGAGCTTCAGGACCGGGAGCGGCAGGAACGCTGGTCTGCAAGATCGAACTGGACAAGAAGGGGGGCATCACCGTCCAGGTCGAAAACGGGGATGATCAGATCACCCAGACCATCGTGATGGACGGCACCAGCATCACCATCACGGTGAAGGGCCAGCAGGAGACGAGCACCATCGTGCAGAAGCAGGACAGCATCGTGGTGACGGTGAAGGACCTGACGTTCGACACCGACACCATCACGATGAAGTCCAAGGGCGTGTCCAAGTGGACCAGCCAGGACACGTTCACGGTGGAGAGCACCAAGGACATGACGCTCAAGACGAGCGCGAAGCTCACGCAGACGGCCACCAGCGACGCGAAGCTGTCCTCCAGCGCGAACGTGAACATCGAGGCCACGTCCAAGCTGGCCATGAAGGGCAACATGGGCGCGGAGATGGTCACGTCCGGCGGCGAGGCCAAGGTGGACGGCGTGACGCTGAAGCTCGCCGGCAAGTCGCAGGCGGAGATGTCCGGCGCGATGACCAAGGTGTCCGGCACCGGCAAGCTCGATTTGGAGAGTTCCGGCATGGCGAACCTGAAGGGCTCCATCACCAGCGTGGGCGGCACCCTGGTGAAGCTGGGCTGAAGACGACTGACTCACACATGGCAACGACAGACGTACGGCGGGAGAGCGGGCGGTGAAGGACTTCTCCGAGAAGATCTACCTGGATTTCCTGTCGGAGCTGGACGGGCTGGAGCGCTTCCGTCAGCGCTTCCAGGAGCGGCACCCGGCGGCTCCGTTGGATCGCGAGGACCCGGACGTGCGCCGCCTCATCGAGGCGATGGCGTTCTTCTCCGTCCAGACGCGGCACGCCACGCTGCACAACCTGCGCTCCACCTGGCGCCGGCTGTTCGCGGGCTTCTTCGACTTCCTCCTGGAGCCCGTGCCCGCCACCGCCATGGCGCAGGCCGTGCCCACGGAGAAGATGGTGGAGCCGGTGCTCCTCACCCGGGGCACGGAGCTGCGCCTGACGCCCGCGGAAGGGGTGGCGGGCTCCTTCCGGCTCCAGCGCGACCTGCGCGTGCTGCCCATCTTCCTCAAGGGCACGGACGTGGTGCCCCAGGTGCGCAGCGGCCACCGGCTGATCCTCCGCTTCGAGTCCCGCTTCGCGCGCAAGGACGCCATCGACGTGCTCAGCCTGCACGTGCGGCACCTGGACGACTACCGCTCGTCGCTGGCGGTGTTTCATGCGCTGCGCAAGCACGTGAAGCAGGTGAGCGTCGTCTACGACGAGGAGGCGGATGAGCACTCCGTGGGCAGCCCCTGCGAGGTGTCCTTCAACCGGGATCCGCCCGCGCCGGACGACAGCGGCCTCTACGCGCATCCGTTCCAGCGCCTGCGCGCGTTCTTCCAGTTCCCGGAGCAGCAGCTCTTCGTGCACGTGAAGGTGCCGCCGCCTCGTGGCAGCTCCTGGATGCGCTTCTGCATCTGCCTGGACCTGGACAAGGACTGGAACGTCGGCCGCTCGCTGCACCCGGACTTCTTCCAGCTCTTCACCGTGCCGGTGGTGAACCTCAAGGCGGAGCCCGCGCAGGTGGTGGTGGCGGACGGCACGCGCGCGGAGCACCCCATCATCAGCATGAGCGCGGGGCGCGAGTTCTCCCTGCACTCGGTGACGGGCGTCTTCGAGATGACCAAGGTGGGCCTGGCCCCGCTCAGGCCCGCGTTCCTGCCCGGCAAGGGCCCCAGCTACGAGGTGGACGAGACCTTCGACGAGAAGCTCGCGTCCCGGCAGAGCCTCATCGTGCGCATGCCGGAGGCCTTCACGGCGCCGCGAAAGATCGTCCTGGAGGCGCTGTGGCACCAGCCGCAGTTCTCCGCGCAGGCGGCGGGCAGGGTGGAGGTGTCCGTGCCGGGCCGTCACATCGAAGGCTTGAAATGGCAGACGGTGGGCAGCCTGCAGCCGCACCGCGACAGCGTGCTACGGGATGATGTCGAGGCGTTGACCCAATTCCTCGCGTGGAAGGCCAAGCCCACGCTGGGCCGCGACGAGGTGGTCGCCCTGCTGGGTCACCTGGGGACCCCCGCGGAGAGCCCGTTCCGCCGCGTCCTTCCCTGGCTCAAGGAGTTGAAGTTCAGTGTGGTGCCCGACAGCGCTCTCAAGGGTTCGGGGATCCGCCACGCTTACGAGGCCGTGATGGAGCCCTTCGACCAAAGCTTCGAGCCTGTCGTCATCTGCTTTCTTGAGCAGTTGAGGGACCTGCTTGATGCTTGGAACAACGAGGCGACTGTTGATCTCAAGGCCTCGGTGGCGGGATTGGGACCGCTACAGCTTCCAACATAGACAAACACACGCATGAAACTGGAGCATTGGAACGCACTCCTGGCCACGCAGCGTCGCGTGCGTCAGCTCCTCGACCGGGCACTGCCCGCCGAGCCCGCCCCGGGTGCGCGCCGGCCGCAGGGCAGGGTGGGGCCGGAGGCGCTGGGCCACCTGGAGCAGGCGCTGATGGTGGAGCTGGAGCGCCTGCGCGCCGCGTTCGGCGCGGACATGCGCCCGGACGAGGTGGAGGATCTGATCCGTCCCTTCGTCTACTTCCTCGATGAGTGGGTGCTGCGGCGGCTGGCGGACGCGGAGCAACATCTCTGGCCACTCCTGCAGCAGAACCTGTTTCAGGTTGATGCAGGCGGAGACCTCTTCTACGACTTCGTGGAAGAGAAGTTGCGTCGCAACGATACCCCCTCCATCGTCTTCGAGATGATCCGCTTCTGCCTGGCCGCGGGCTTCACGGGCCGCCTCGTGGGGCAGCCGGAGCGCATCCGCGAAATCAAGGACCGCATCTCGCAGCGCATCCCGCAGCCGGCGGCCATGGCGCCGTCCGCGCCGGTGGTGCCCGCGGCGGTGCCCACCGTCTATGACTTCCCGGTGCACTACTACGCCGTGACGGCGGCCATCGTGCTGGGGCTGCCCATCTTCCTGTGGTGGGTCTCCAATTGAGGCCCTTCCCGACACACGACGCACGGCCTCCCGCGCCGGCGCACAAGGCTCCACCCAAGACGCTCGCGCTGCTGGACGCGCTGGAGCAGCAGGTGGGCTCGGAGCTGGGGTCGCTGAAGGAGGGCGTGCAGCCGCTGCTGGACTCCGTGCGTGAGGGCCTGGTGGCGTTGGATCCACCGGGGGATGGAATGCTTCCGTCGCCGCAGGAGCAGGAGAAGCTGCGCGCGAAGCTGACGTCCACGCTGGAGGAGGCGGAGGATGTCCTCGAAGCGCTCCAGTTGGCCGTGAAGCCGGGCGGAAGGAGCGGCGGCTGACGTGGGCGCGATCCAGTCCATGCTGGCGGCATTGAAGGCCCACTGGGTGCTCGTGTTGGGCATCGTGGTGGTGCTCGCGGCCATTGGCGTGGGCGTGACGCTCTGGTGGCGCAAGCGGCAGCAGCGCGGCCCGTCGCTCGCGGGCGAGCAGAAGCCGCTCGGGTCCGGGCAACTGCTGGCCATCCGCAAGCAGTTCCTGGCGAAGCTGCCGTGGCGCTTCCGCGCGTCCGTGCGGGACTTCCCCACGCTGGTGGTGCTGGGCCCGGCGGGCAGCGGCAAGTCGGACCTCATCGAAGCGGAGGTGGACTGGGAGCGGCAGCAGCGCCAGTTCATGCCCAGCTACACGGACGACCCGCTCCTCAAGATGTTCCTGGGGCCGGAGGTCGTGGTGCAGGAGCTGGCCGCTCCCGTGCTGGAGGATGACTCACGCCACGCGCGGCGTGCGCTGCGCCGGCTGTGGAAGGCCACCTTCGGGCGCCGGCACGTGGGCCGGGCCGTCATCGTCTTGAAGGTCAACTGGCTGCTGGAGACGTCTCCGGACGAGGTGAAGCGCGTCACCCAGCTGCTGCGCGGCAAGGTGAATCTGTTGTCGGAGGTGTGCCAGTCGCCCGTGGAGACGCGGCTGGTCCTCACGCACATGGACACGCTGGACGGCTACGCGGACTTCGCGCAGCTGCTGCGCCAGAACGGCGTGCCGCTGGAACTGACGGTGCCGCCGCCCGGCAGGGAAGGGGAGCTGGGGGAAGCGCTCCAGCCCATGGAGAAGTACCTGGCGCTGGGGCTCACCTCGCTGGCGCCGGACGCGTTCGAGCGGCTGGCGGCCTTCTACTCGCGCGGCGGCGAGGCGTTCGCTGCGCTGGGACGCTTCGTGTCCACGCTGTTGGAGGGCGGCTCGCTGGCGTACCCGCTGAAGCTCCAGCGCGTGTACCTGTCCTCGGGAGGGGCGGATGCCCGGCCCACCGGGGCGCTGGCGGTGCAGGCGGATCAACCGGCGGAGCTGCTCGTCCGGGACTACCGCTGGACGCACCTGCGCCGGTGCGCGGCCATCCTCGCGGTGGGATGCCTGCCGGTGCTGCTGGCGTATGGTCACTTCTACCGGCTGCTCCTGCGCGCGCAGGACAAGCTGGACGCGTTCCAGGTGACGGTGCAGCGGCTGGAGGATCGCAACCAGAGCGTGTCCGGCTCCGTGGTGGAGTCCCAGACGACCGACGCGGTGAAGGCGATGGAGGACCTCTGGGGCGCCACGCGCTACTGGCCGCCCCTGGCCCACAGCTTCACCGACGAGTGGGAGGAGCTGCGGGCGCGGCTCGCGCGCAGCATCCGGATGTCCTACCTGAAGCCGATGCTGGAGAAGTGCCAGGACCAGTGCCGGCGCTGCCCGAGCCTGATTCCCGGCTGCCAGCCCGCGCCCGCGTTCGCCAGCCGGGGCACGCGCGCCACGCCGCTGATCCCGGCGCCCTCGGTGGATGACAGCTGCCACCTGGAGACGCTGTGCCGTCCGGAGCAGGTGCTCTACACGCTGGGCGTGCTGTACGCCTCGCGCAATGAGGCCCTGGGCCAGTTCGTGCTGCGCAGCGTGCAGGGGACGCACAAGAAGCAGCTGGGGTGGACGACGGAGGCCTTCGGGCTGAGCCTGGCCAGCACCGACCAGGAGCACAACTGGCTGGAGGCGATGGGCCTGGCGGAGCCGATGATCGCCAACTACGTCATCGCCAGCGACAAGCCCTTCGACGAGAACGTCCCCTGGACTCGCTGGCCCTTCGCCTGGCTGACGATGGATGGCCTGCTGGGCCCGTGGCGCGACCACTTCATGCAGCTGCAGGACACGCTGGCCGCGAAGGAGCTGGATCTGGCCCGGTGGCGCGCGCTGGCGGACGACCGTGAGCGCCTGCGCGCCTCGCTGGCGGAGAGCGCGCCGTACAGCTCCGCCCGCAAGGTGATGGACCTCATCAACGCGTCGGACGCGGAGCCGGACGCCAGCCAGCTGAAGGGCGTGGGCAGCCTGTTGGACTCGCTGGACTGGCTGCGCCAGAACCGCCAGACGCTGGAGGCCATCCTGCGCATGGAGGACGAAACGGACGCCGCCCTGCGCGCCGCCGCCCGCATGACGCCCGCGGAGCTGCTCACCCGCGCGGACGGCCTCTTCGCCCCCAGTGACGGCGACGCGCGCTACCAGGTGGAGGTCCTCCGGCGCGACTTCGTGTTCCGCCCCATGGACGTGTCGCGGCAGCTCCTGGACAAGACGCTGCGCTCGCTGAAGGAGACGGGCCGCACGCCGTTCAACGCGGATTCGTTCAACCCGCGCGCGGGCGAGACGACGTCGGAAGTGGCGACCGAAGGGGTGGGGGACGACGACACGGAGTTCACCAGCGGGACGCTCCCGGTGGTGGGCAAGGTGCTGGGCAAGGCCGCCTTCGAGGCGCAGCTGGCCCCGCTGGTGGACGAGTTCACGGAGCGGCTCGCCAAGTCCAGCCTGTCGCGCGAGGAGGCCGTGGAGCGCGCCACCTTCGTGCAGGGCAAGGTGCAGACCTTCGCGAAGCGCTACGGCCAGGACCTCTACGCGACCTACCGGGGCTACCGTTTCCGCACCACGCCGCGAGGTTCGCTGTCCAGCGACCTGTCCGTGCTGCTGCAGCCGTCGTCACCGCTGGAGGCGATGCTGCGCGACGTGGCCACCCGCGCCAGCGTGGGCCCGCTGGAGAGCGAGTACTACGCGCCCATGCGCGACGCGGTGGCGCCCTTCAAGCCGATCGTGCAGCTGATGACGCCGGACAAGAGCGGCGCGATCGTGGAGCTGGCGGCCTACACCACGCTGGTGTCGCAGCTGCAGCAGGAGCTGTCTGGCGCGAAGCCCGCGGCCGCGAAGCCCGCCGCGCCCAAGGACCCCGCGGCGCCTGGAGCCGCTGGCGCGACGGCGTCCTCGGCGGGGTCGCAGCTGGCGGAGATGCTGTCGCCGGTGGGGCGCGTGGCGCTGAGCATGCTGCTGGAGGAGGAGGACTCGTATCTGCGCCGGGTGGACGCGTGGCTGGATCAGCACGGCCTGGTGGGCGAGTTCCGTCAGCCGTTCCGCCAGCCCTTCATCGTCGTGCGCAACCGGGGCCGCGCGGAGCTGGAGCGCGTCATCGCGGAGCAGTGGACCTACCAGGCCCGCCGCACGCTGGACCCGCTGGTGAAGCGCTATCCGTTCAACCCCAGCGCGTCGCAGGAAGTGGATCCGGTGGAGCTGGAGGTGCTGCGCCGCAAGGACGGGGCCTTCTGGGGCTTCGTCACGCAAGTGCTGGCGCCGGTGGTGGAGGAGCGGGGGACGGACTGGTCGGTGCGCTATCCGCTGAAGTCCCGGCTGCTGCTGCCGCCGCGCATGCTCTCCGCGCTGGGCCAGCTGGGCCGCCTGTCGAAGCTCCTGTGGGACGACGAGGGCAAGGCCCGTCCCATCGCCATGCAGGTGCGGCCGCTGCCGCTGCCGACGGCGCCCACGCCGGACAGCTTCGTGACGCTGTCGTTCCTGAAGTGCGGCGGGGCGGCGTCATTCGGCTTCAACCAGCGGCCGGCGTGGGGTGATTTCCCCCTGAGCTGGTGGAGCCCGCAGCCGTCGTCCATCGGCGTGGAGCTGCGCTCGCCGCAGCGGGATGGAAAGCGCTACCGCTCCATGGAGATGTCCGAGTCGTCCTGGAACTGCTTCCGCCTGCTGGAGTCCGCGACGCTGACGGACCAGTCGAACGTGGTGTGGGTGCTGCCGGGTCGCGGGTTGGCGGCGAACGAGAAGGTGCTGGAGATCAGCTTCGGGTTGCGCGGCGAGCCTTGGGCGCCATTCCGTGGGGTGGTGCCATGAAGGACAGGGGCGTGAGGCTGGCGGCGGGTCTGGTGACAGCGGTGGTGGTGGGCAGCTGCGCGGCGCCCAGCCTGACGGTGAACGTCAACGCGCCCGCGGGCACCAACCAGGGCCGGCCGCTGTACATGCTCATCCGCACGGTGTCGAAGACGTCGATGACGGAGGGCTACGCGGACGTCGCGGCCAAGGTCATCAGCCCGGACGACTCCGTGCTCCAGACGGTGGTCATCTACCCGAGCCGCACGAAGCAGGTGAAGATTCCCCTGCCGCCGGAGCAGGCGGTGGCCGTGAGCTTCCTCTTCACCACGCCCAACGGCGCGTGGCAGGCGCTGCTGGATGTGCCGGTGCCCAAGACGGTGGACATCGAGCTGCAGGAGAGCCGCATCCGCACGGACCTGCAGAAGAGCCTGTCCGCCCAGGACTCCGCGCCGGCCCCGGTCGGCCCTCCGAAGGCCCCGGAAGCGCCCAAGGCGCCCGAGCCTCCGGTGACCCTGGCTTCGCCCAAGTAGAAGGACTCAGGACGCGAGCGCGTCCAGCTGGGGCCCCAGCGCGTTGAGCGCGGACGTCACCCGGCCGTTCGCCGCCGTCACTGGCTTGGCGAAGGCGCCCCCCTGGAGCTGGGTGCCAATCGCGTCGAGAGGGGAGAGGAGCTGCGGCTTCTGCCCCGTGGCCTGGGTGGAGATGGAGTCCACCTGCGTCTGGGCGCCTGCCTTCAGGCCCTCCGCGCGCTGCTTGAAGGCCGCGAGCGCCGAGTCCGCCTGGGTGGCGAGCGACGTGTCCGCGCTCTTGCGAGCCTGCTCCAGCGACGTCAGCCCGGCCGCCACGGACGTCTTCGTGCCGCCCAGCTGCGAGTCCAGCCGGCCCTTGGCGGACGTCACCTGGCCCTCCGCCGAGTCCCTCGCCGCCTGCATGGCCTGCACCGCCGCGTCGATGCCGGAGCCCACCTGCGCGTCCAGGGCCTCCAGGCGCTGGGGCACCTGCGTGTCCAGCGGCGTCACCCGGGCGGCGACCTGCTGCTTCATGGTCTCAATCTGCTGCACGCCCTGGTCCTTCACGGTGCCAATCTGCGTGACGGCCGCGGCGACAATCTGGCCCACCTGCGCGGTGGCCTGCTCGATGCCCTGGAGGATGGACTGGGTGAGCGTGCCCATCTGCGTCACGGCCTGCGTCGTGGCCGCGTCAATCTGCGTCTGGGCCTGGGTCTGCACCGTCTCCACCTGCGACACGATGGTCTTCTGCACCGCCTGGAGCTGCGTGCCCACTTGAGAGGAGAGGGTGCCCAGCTGCGTGGTGATCTGCCCCACCACCTGGCTGATGCCCTGCACCGCGGGGTTCACCAGCGGCTTGGGCAGGTCCGCGGCCGGGATGGCGTCCAGGAGGCCCATGGCCCGCTCCAGCAGCGACTCCAGCGAGCCGACGATCTGCTGGAAGAGGGTCTGGAGCTGCTCGAGCATCTGCGGCAGCGCTTCGAACAGCGCCATCACCTGTTGCTTGAGGGCGCTGATGGTCGCGACCAGCGTGTCCAGCGTGGTGAAGGCCGCCTCCAGCGTGGCCTTCAGCGGCGCCTTGACGGTCTCCACCGCCGTGAGCGCGCCCTGCACCACGCTGTCGATGGTGCCGCTCACCGTCTTGATGGCGGTCTCCACCTGCTTCTGCACCTGCTCGATGAGCTTCTCCACCGCCGTGAGCTGCGCCGTGACGCTGGCGACCTGTCCGCCAATCGTCTTGCCCAGCGTGTCCAGCGCTCCGTCCGCCTGCGTCTTGCCCGCCGTCAGCGACGGGGCCACCTGGGTGTCCAGCGGATCCACGATGGCGGCCGCCGCCGCCGCCGCGGCCATCAGCTGATCCACCAGCGTCTTGCGCTGGCCCTCCAGCACGGACTGCTGTTGCTTGTGGGTTTCCTTCGCCGTGGTGCCCGCGTTGAGGATCTCCTGGTGCAGCGTCTTCAGCGCGCTCACGGGGGCCTTCACCGCGCCGTCCAGCGTGGAGGTGAGCTGGGTGCTCCGGCCCGTCGCCGCGTCGCGCGACGTGGTCAGCCGCACCAGCACCGCCGCCAGCGCCGCCGTGAGGGTGGACCCCACGCCCGTGAGGTCCTGCGTGAGCTGCGAGCGCGTTTGATCAATCAGCGCGTAGCCCTGCGCGCGGCGGGCCTCCGTCTCCTCCTTGGAGCCCTTGCGCTTCGCGAGCTTCGCGTCGAAGGACTTCTTGTCCGCGTCGCACTTCTGGGCCACCTGCTGCTGGAGCGCGGTGAGCTGTCCCTGCGACGACTCCACGGACGACTTCGCCTGCGCCTCCATCCCCTGGCTCTTCGCCGTCGCTTCCTTCCCCAGTGACTCCGCCTGCGTGCGCGCCGTGGTGCTGGAGGCGGTCAGCGTCTGCTGGTGGCCCGCCACCTCCGTGGCCAGCGCGTCGAAGCGAGGGGAGGGGTCCGCCAGCGTCACCTTCGTCGCGTTCACCTGCGTGAGCAGCGCTCCCAGCGACGCGCTGATGGAGGGACGGAGTGCGGCGACCTGCTCCACGACGCCCTGAGCCAGGGTCTCCACTTCGCCCTTCGCGGTGGCGAGGCGCGGCGTGATGCCGGAGCCGAAGCCCTCCACGGTTGCCTTGTGCTTCGCCACGGTGGCGCGCAGTTCGTTCATTTCAGCCCCGCGAGCGCGGCCTTGGCTTCAGCGGCTGCGCCGGAGAGCGCGCCCGTCTGGCCATCCACGCCGTTGAGCGCGCCAGTGAGTTTGGCGCGGGATTCAGCGGCCTTGCCCTTCACCTGGGCCTCCGCGGCGGAGAGGGCCGCGCCCGTCTCCTCCGTCGCCGCGTTCAACTTGGAGTTCACCGCCGCCGAGGACTCCTTGTACGCCGCCGTCGCGTCGCTCACCGCGCCGTCCACGCCCGCGGTGAGATCGCCCTTCGCCGTCTCCACCTGCGGCGTCACGTCGTACGTGGGCGTGGTGGCGGCGCCGCCGGGGTTCTCCTTCGTCTGGATGAGCAGGTGCCCTTCCGACATGCGGATGATCTCCGTGTCGTTGGAGTTCACCCGCCCCAGGTTCCACACCGGCTTGTTGTCCTTGAAGTCGTGCGTGAACGCCGTCTGGTTCGCGCCGTTCTTGCCGAAGAGGATCTGATCGCCCTGGCTGTCCTGGGGCATGCGCACGCCTTCGCCCCAGTCCAGGAAGCGGTGCAGCGCCGCGTGGTCGAAGTGCAGCGCCACCAGCACCCGCTCGTTCTTGTACGGCGGGAAGTAGAACGTCCCCGGGAACTCACCGGGCTCCGCAGGCACGCTCACCGTCTTGTTCCACAGGGGAATGGCCACCCGGTAGTTCGTCACGGACGTCTTCTGATCATCCACCTGCAGGTAGATGCGGTCCGTGGCCTCGCCGCCGGGGCTGTGCATCTTGCCCTCGACGTAGATGGGGTAGCGGGGCGGCCGGTACGCGGGCAGCTCCGGCACCGGATCCGACTTCTGCTCCAGCAGCACGGACAGGGAGACCGTGTAGCCCTGCATCGTCTCCTGCTGCCCGTCATGCGGACCGGCCTGGAGCCCCACTCCGTCGAAGGCCAGCTCCGCGACGCGATGGTCTTCCCCCAGGCCCGTGAGGTCCGGGCTCCACCGCCCGCCGTCCAGCTTGATCAACGCCCCCGGGTGCAGCGCGATGGGCGGCACGTCGGAGAACGTCAGCCGCAGCCGCCGCTTGCGCACGCGCAGGCGCCCCTTCTCCACGGACTGACGCTGCTCCGCCTCCGTCGCGATGGGCGTGCGCACCAGCATGTCGTGCTGGATGCCCGCCACCGCCTGGGACTGCTCCAGCGCCACCGTGGTTGCCCCGGCCCCGAAGCCGTTGAGCACCCGCGTGCTGTGACGGATGACGGGCGGCATCTCCACGTCCACGCGCGACACGTGCTTGCGACTGAGTCCGGTGACGGTGCCCGTGGCCAGCTTCTTCGCGGAGAAGGTGTACGTGTCCTTGGGGCTGTCGTACGTGAGCACGCCGCCGCGCGTGTCCACGAACCAGAGGACGAAGTCGTAGAAGCTCGCGGCCGCGTGGTCGTCCCCGATGCCCAGGCACACCACGGCCTGCTTCGCCTCCAGCGCGTCCCAGTCGTAGGTGAGCAGCAGGCCGCCGGGCTTGTGCGCGTCCAGCAGGTCCGACAGCTTCTTCGCCGTGTGCAGCTCCACCGGGCGGTGCTGCTTCCAGAGCACGCGCGCGGGGTCCTCGAAGAGGACCGTGTACTGGCGGAAGGCCACCGCCACGCTGTCCTTGTTGCCGTGCGCGGTGCCGCTGACGCGCTTCTCCGTGACGATGCCTTGCACCACCAGCGGCGTGGGCGGCGGGTTGAAGACGCCGGACAGCGCCAGCCGCACCCGCACCAGGTCCGGCTTGCTGAACGCGGTGAACAGCGCCGCGTCCGCCTTCTCCAGCGAGGTCCAGAACGTCAGCTCGCAGCTGAAGCCCGTGGGCGTCATCCGCAGCGAGAAGTCCCGCACCTGCCCACCGGGAATGGCGAAGGCCTGCTCGCCCGCGGTGACGGTGAGCTCCAGCTTCAGCTTTTCGGAGAAGAGGAGCGTCATGCTGTTTTCACCGTGCCTTTGCCTGGACCTCTTCGCGGGTCAACGCGCCCCGGGCCTCCAGCGCGTCCATCATCGCGCGCATCACGCGCGCCTGCTGCGCCACCATGCGCTCCAGGTCCGCCACCTGCTGCGTGAGCGACTCCACCTTCGACGCCAGCTCCACGTCGCGCACCAACATCGACATCCTGGTGCGCCGGGTCCGTGAGGGCTCGAGCGCGTGGGCGAAGCTCCCTCTGCCGGAGCGCATCCGGCTCCTGGGGGACCTGCGCGACGCGTACGTCGCCATCGCGGAGC
>NZ_RAWF01000161.1:0-23518 GCF_003612075.1 Corallococcus sp. CA041A | reverse complement strand
CTATGGGGTGGTGGGGGCGCAGCTCGCCTTGTTGCTGAGGGAGCGTCACCCGGACCTGCCGCTGCTCATCGCGGGGCGCCGGGATGCGCCCGCCAGGGAGCTGGCCGCGCGTCTGGGACGGGCCGAGGGCGTTGCTCTGGATGTCCGCTCGCCTCAGGCGTTGGCGGCGCTGGGCGGGAAGCCCCGGGCCGTGCTGTCCCTGGTCAATGACCCGGAGGACACGCTGCTGCTGGCGGCGTCGCGTGGCGGGGTGCCCGTGTTGGACATCACCCGGTGGACTTCCCGGCTGAAGGCCACGGTGCTGCGGCTCTCCGGTGCGACGCCGGGCGCGCCGGTGTTGCTCGGGTCCGCTTGGATGGCGGGGCTGGTTCCTCGCCTCGTGGCGACGGCGGCGCGGACGGTGGGGCGCCTGGAGCGTGTGGAGGTGGCCATCCGCTTCGCGCTCGCGGATCAGGCAGGGCCGGACTCGTTGGAGTACATGGACCGCCTGGGCCTATCCTTCGAGGTGACGGAGGACGGACAAGAGCGGCAGGTGCTTCCGCTGACGGACGGTCGGCGGGTGCGGTTCTCCGACGGACGCCACACCCGCGTCTTCCGGCTCGACACGCCCGAACAAGCGACGCTGCCCCGCGTGCTGGGCGCGCGGACGGTGACGACACGGCTGGGCTTCGACTCGGGCTTCGCGACGTGGACGCTCGTCGCGCTCCAGCGGCTGGGGATCCTCCGGCTGCTCCAGCACCCCCGCTGGACGCCTCTGCGACGGACGCTGCTCACCGGCAGCAACACGGGGGGCGAAGCCGCGTGGGTGGCGGATGTGGAGGGCGAGCGGGGGCACGTCCGCATCGAAGTCGTGGATCCCCTGGGGCAGGCCCACCTCACCGCCGTCGGTGCGTTGCTGGGCGCTGAGCGGCTCCTGGGACTGGATGGAGCGCCGCCGCCACCCCCGGGCGTGTGGTTCCCGGAGCATGAGTCCCGGCCCGACGAGATGCTGGCCACCCTGCGAGCCTGCGGCGTCGAGGTCCGGATCGACGAGCGTCTGGCGCGCGAGGCGGCTTGATGGCCCGCCGCTCGAGCACGAAGGCTCCTGGGACACTCCCCTCGCCGAGCCCCCGGAAGGGAACCGCGGTGCATGCCAAGGGCACCGAGCGCGTGGAGCGCATCCTCGACGCGACCATGGAGGTCCTGGCCGGCGATGGCTACGCGGGACTCAGTTTGCGCGTCGTGGCCCAGCGCGCGGGCGTGAGCCTGGGGAATCTCCAGTACTACTTCCCCACCAAGCAGGACGTGGTGCGGGCACTGCTGGCGCGCTACCTGGAGCAGGCCCTCCAGCGGGTCCGCGAGCGGATGGCGGGTGGAGGCAGCGAACCGGCGCAGCGGCTCCGGCTCGCCGTGGATGCCATCCTGGAGGACCAGGACTCACCGCACGCCTGTCAGTTCTTCGCGGAGCTGTGGGCAATGGCCGCGAGGGACACCATGGTCGCCGACACCCTCACGGTCTTCTACGCCGGCTATCGCGCGGGCGTCGTGGAGCTGCTTCGGGAGCTGTCACCCGACCTCACCCCGGCACGCAGGGACCGGAGAGCGGCGCTGCTGGTCGCCCTCTTCGAAGGCCTGTCCCTCTTCCGGGGCGGCGGGAACCTGCGCGGCGCCTCGGTGCCGGGGCTGGAGCAGGAGCTGCGCGTGCTGCTGGAGCAGGTGTTGCTTCCAGGCTCAGAACGACGGCAGGTCTGACGCCAGATGGGATGACAGCCCACCGTCCATCACCAGGGCGCTCCCGTTGACGTAGCCGCCAGCGGGTCCCGCGAGGAACGCCACCAGACCCGCCACCTCTTCGGGCGTTCCGAAGCGCTTCGCTGGGATTCGCTCCTGCAATCGCTGGCGTGAGGCAGGGGGTGCCTTCGCCAGCATGTCCGTCTCGATGTAGCCGGGACAGACCGCGTTGCAGGTGATGCCGTAGGCTCCCCACTCCGCGGCGATGGCCTTCGAATAACCCACGAGCGCGTGCTTCGTGGCCGCGTAGGTGGACGACTGGGCGCCACCGAAGAGGCCCATGATGGATGCGACGTTCACGATGCGCCCATGGCCTTCCGCCTTCATCCGCGGCAGCGCCCACTGACACAGGTTGCGCACGCCCTCCACGTTCACGCCGAACAGCAGATCCCACTCGGCGACGCTCACCTCGTCCGCGCGATGAAACGGCCCACCCAGGCCCGCGTTGTTCACGAGCACCCGGGGCACGCCCACCTTCGCTTCGAGCCGGCCGAGCGCTGACTCCACCTCGTCCCTGTTCGCGACGTCGCAGGCCAGCGGCCACGCGCGGCCCCCGGCCTGGAGCAGCTGGTTCTGGAGTTGCTCCAGCGCGGCGACATCGCGGGACACCAGGACCACCTCGAACCCGTTCCGGGACAGCAGGGTGGCGATGGCCGCTCCAATCCCCCGGCTGGCCCCGGTGACGACGGCGACAGGTGCCTTCGGCTGCGTCTCCATCAGAGGACCCCCTGCGGCGGGACGAGCCGCATCTCGTCGATCCGCACGTTCGGGGGCTTGATCGCGATCTCCCAGATGCACTGGGCCACGTCCTCCACGGCGAGCATGTCGGCCGGACTGAACTCCGGCCGCGACTTCCAGAAGGCGGTGTACACGGCGCCGAGCGACAGCAGGGTGGCGCGGATGCCGAACGACTTGCCCTCCTCGTTCAGGACGCCAGTCAATCCACGGACGCCATGCTTCGTCGCGGCGTAGGCCCCGTTCATGGGCAGCGTGAGGTGGTCGCTCACGGACCCGATGTGGATGATCCGCCCGCCGCCTCGGGGCTTCATTCGCCGGAAGGCCTCGCGCGCGCACAGGAACGTGCCCGTGAGGTTCACGTCCATCATCCGGTTCCAGTCATCGAGGGACGTCTCGTGGAGCGGCGTGAAGACTCCGACGCCCGCGCAGTTGACGAGGACCTCGATGGGGCCCGTCTCCGCCTCCGCCCGCTTGAACAGCGCCACCACGGAGTCCTCGCGCGTGACATCCACGTGCAGGCAGTCCGGCGTCTCCGTCGTCACGTCACTCGCGGCGCACACCACGCGCAGGCCCTCCGCGCGCAGCTTGTGGACGACGGCGCGCCCGATGTCGCCCGTGCCTCCGATGACGATGACATTCCGAATGCTCAAGCGCCGTACCTCTCCCCCGGGTTCATCCCCATGGCCAGGGTAGTCCATGGAAAGCGAGCCAAGGGGGAATACTCAGAGGCGGGGTGCGAATCCGCTTTCGGGCTATTCGGGCGCGCCCTGTTCGATCCACGTGAAGATGAGATCGATCTCCTCTTCGGGAATGGGCGGCAGGCCCAGGGGCATGCCCAGCACTCCCGGCTGGAAGTGCCCGTCCAGCTCCCCCTGCCGTGCGAGCAGTGCGGCCACCAGCCGTGGCGTCCCGTCCTCCAGTCGATCCGGGAGCCCGCGAAACTGGCCGTCGCGTTGGATGCCCAGGACGATGCCGGCCCGCGTGGCCATGTCGAGCGAGACACCGTCGTAGCCGAACCCGCCCGTGTTCCCAGGCCCCTGATCTCCGGGCCGCCGCATGTCGGAGTGGCAGTGGAAGCAGAGGTGCCGTGAGAGCTTTTGCGCCACCTCCGGATAGTGGACCTCGCGATCCAGCCTCCGGGGTTGGTAGCGGGGGACTGGCGCTGCCTCCACCTTCGGCAGGGGCTCGCGCAGGAAGGCCGCCAGATCCTCGACCTGCTTGGGCGTGAACGAGAAGGTAGGCATCTCCGTGTCAGGGAGGATGCGGTGCGGATCCGTCAGCCAGTTCCGCAGCTGCGCCAGGGACATGCGGTCGCGAACGTGGCCCAGATCCGGGGCCCGCCTCCGGGACGAGTCGCTGTGGAGCTCCGGCGCGCCATAGCGCAGGGACACGAGCGGGAAGTCCCCCCGGTAGTGACAGCTCGCGCATGCGTGCTCCGCGTAGAGCGCCCGGCCCGCCTCCACCTCACCTCGCGCGAGTTCCGCCGACTCCGCCTCGGTCACCGCGAAGTAGTCCGCGAGCAGCTCCGCGTCCTTCGGGCCCACCTTCATCCGGGGCATGGTGGCGCCGTAGAGCGGCCTCACCACGTGCGGTGCCTGGAGCCAGGAGACGAGCCACTCGCGCTTGACCCGCTGGCTCAGCGAGCCGAGGTCCGGGGTCCTCACCAGGTGGGTGATGTGTCCCTTCCATCGCTCGACCTCCGCCTGCTTGTACCAGAGGTCCATTCGTCCGGCGCTGATGGCCTGGTGGCACGTGACGCAGTTCTCGCTCAGTCGCGCGGACACCGGTTCGAGCCCGGGGACGACGTGACAGCGATTGCACTGGAAATGCTCCACGGCCTCCCGTGGCGTCGCTGGTGAGTGCTTCGCGGGAGCCAGCACCCGCGTTGGCAGACGCAACGCCAGCACGTCCGCGTCACGGACGAGCACGTAGCCACCACCGGCCATGGCCACGACGAGCGCGACGCCGGCCAGGGTGCCGAGGGGAGGGGCGCGCAATGCCACGAGGATCGCTCAGTAATAGGAGGCGGGGGACCAGTAGCTGAGCCGCGTGTTGTGGCAGAGGAGCTCCGGGAAGATGAGGGACTCGCGGGCCATCCCCAACCCCAGCACCAGTACGGCCGACGTGAGCACCAGGCTCATGATGGCCTTGCGTCTTGTGCCACAAAACCGCCGCCGGCCCGGTCCATGGAAGTAGAGGGCTTGCAGGACGAAGAGCGCGATGGGGCTGGCCACCAGCACCACCAGGCCGGAAGGGCTGATCGCGCAATAGCCGAGAGCCTGATCACTGACGTCCATGAAGCTCCCGCCCACCCAGGCCGCTCCCAGCAACAGGACGAGGGCGACGCCGAAGACGAGGAAGAAGTTCCGGCGCGCGGCCGTTGGCCGGGGCTGTCCCTCCGCGGTCGGTCCCCAGACGTTGTGGATGAAGACGCGGTTCATGACCACCGCGCCCGCGCTCCAGAAGAACAGCTCCGCCAAAAAGGGCAGATGGAAGTCCCTCGCCGCGGTGTCCATCGCGTTGATGCAGGCGAGCGCACGCAGCGGCCACAGGAACAGGGCACCGACCAGGATGGGAGCGAGGGCGCGGGGAAGCATCTGGTGAGGCTATCAGGCACTTCGCCGCGAGTGCGAGTGGGCCCACCTGGCGGCTGAACCCATTGGCAGTCGCGGAGCCGGCACGGCGTGCGCACGCTGCCGGGGAGCGGTCATGGGGCCTACCCTTTGGAGTGCGTTCTGGAGAGCCGGCGCACCTGCGGGGAGTTCGAATGGAGCACTTCCTCACCCACGCCGAGCAACCTGTCGCAGCGAGCCATGCCAGACGTGCCAGCAGGGCCTGGCCTCGCTGGCTCCGCTACACCTTGCCGGGGGCCTGGGTGGCGCTCCTCTTCGCTTGTCTGGCTTTCACTCCGTCCCTGCTGCCGCGCAGCGGATCGTTCCAGGGCTTCGTCAGCGGCCTCAGCGCGGCCATCGGCTATGGGCTCGGGTGCCTGGGCGCCTGGCTCTGGCGGGAGTTCGCGGACCGCCCCGCGAGGGCGCCCCAACGGCGCGCATGGGATGCATTCTTCCTGACGGCCATCGTGGCGTTGGCTGCCTCGCTGCTACTGGGCTGGCACTGGCAACAGCGCCTCCGCGAGCTCATGGGCATGCCCTCGTCTGGCCGCGCGGGGTATCTGCTCGCCCCCTTCGTCGCGGCGGTCGTCTTCTTCGTGCTCATCGCCGTGGGACGTGGCCTGCGCGCCGTGACCCGCGCGCTGGCCACCCGACTCGCAAGACACATCGGTCCTCGCGCGGCCCGGGCGACGAGTGGACTGGCCGTCGTGGTGCTCACCGCGTTGGTGGCCAGCGGCGTGCTGTGGGACGGACTCATCTCCGCGGCGGACCGCACCCTGGCGGTGCAGGACACGATGACCGACGAGGGCGTGATTCCTCCCCGCACCGCGGTGCGCTCTGGAGGCGCGGGTTCACGCATTCCCTGGGAGTCCCTCGGACGGGAAGGGCGCAACTTCATCGGGCGAGGGCCTTCGGTCGAAGAGCTCTCCCGCTTCCATGGCGCGGCGGTGAAGGAACCCATTCGCGCGTACGCCGGCTTCGCCTCCGCGCCGGATGCGGAGGCCCGCGCGGCGCTCGCGGTCGATGACCTGGAGCGGGCCGGTGGCTTCGACCGCGCATACCTGCTGGTGGTGACGACCACGGGCAGTGGCTGGGTGGTGCCGGAGGCCGTGGACGCCTTCGAGTACATGACCGGCGGTGACTCCGCGATCGTCGCCATGCAGTACTCGCATCTGTGGTCGTGGCTCTCCGTTCTGGTGGATCAGGAACGGGCCCGGGAGTCAGGCCGTGCGCTCTTCGATGAAGTCTACGAACGCTGGTCCAGGCTTCCTCCCGGCCAGCGCCCGAAGCTGCTGGTGTTCGGAGAGAGCCTGGGCTCCTACGGCGGGGAGACGGCGTTCAGCGGCGAGCGGGACCTGGCCAACCGCACCGACGGGGTCCTCTTCGTGGGGCCGCCGAACTTCAACACCCTGTATCGCGCGTTCACCGACCACCGGGATCCGGGCAGCCCCGAGGTGGAGCCCATCTACCGGCAGGGCCGCATCGTCCGCTTCAGCCGCCGGCCGGGGACGGACATCCCGCCCGCGTCCGCGCCGTGGGGAGGGTCGCGCGTGCTGTACCTGCTGCATCCCTCCGACCCCATCATCTGGTGGAGTCCCCGGCTCCTGGTGCAGCGGCCGGACTGGCTGCGCGAGCCGCGAGGCGATGACGTCCTGGGCCAGATGGTGTGGATCCCCTTCGTGACGTTCTGGCAGGTGACGGCGGACCTTCCCCTGGGCATGGAGGTGCCCGCCGGCCACGGCCACGTCTACACCGCCGAGCACGTGGACGGCTGGGCCGCGCTCCTGCGGCCCGAGGGCTGGAGCGCGGAACAGACGGCACGGCTGCGGGACCTCCTCCTTGCACGGGATGCCTCGAAGAACGACTGAGCGGCGATGCGCAATCGCCAGACTCAGCCCATTCACCCAGAACATCACATTCTTGCTCCAGTATGAGTATGAACTGGCCAACGGTTCGCGCCAATGCGCGGGCGGGTGCGAACACGAATCGAATAGCTTGACCGGGAGACAGGACGTCAGCCTGGATGAAGCAAGACAGAAGGAGCGCACGCATGGAACCGTCTCTATTCGGCCGTCCGCCTATCGCAATCGCTGTCATGGGGCTGATCCTGTTGGACTCTGGAGCCGCGCAGGCTCAGGAGATATCTCCGCGCGGCGCCACCAGTTACATGCCCGTCGACCAGACGGAGCCCTTCGCCCAGGTCATGGCCCGGATGAAGGCCGAGAAGCCGAAAGTCACAGCGCGCCACCAACAGCTCCTCAACCAACGCTACGATCTGGGGAACAAACCCGCGCCGGGCGTCACCATGAGCCGCGGTAAGCCCGTGCAGGAGGGCGTGCGGGTCAAGCTCCCCCCGGGAGTCACCTGGGCGAGCCTGGCCGCCATGCCTCCGGAAGTGGTTCGCGAGAAGGGGCTCTTCCCGGGTGGCTTCATGCCGCTGCCCCATCCGAATCAACCGGAAGGCGGCATGCTCTTCCCAAAGTTCCACATCGATGAAATCAAGCGGCAGGAGGCCCGGGACCTCACGCGGTTCGACCTGGACTTCGACCTGCCCGACCACCTGCTGCCAGAGTTCCCGCCCGCCATCTTCCTCACCACGCGGCCGGACCTGGGTGACGTGTCCCAGGGCAAGCTGGTCACGATCATGAACCATCAGGACCTGTTCAACGGCATCCTGAACCCCAAGCAGTTGGAAGGCTTGCGGTTGCTCGTCACGCCCTTTCCCCAGCAGCAGTTCAATCAGACCTCGGACCGCCGCTCGGAGCTCCCCAGCCGGGGCGTGACGTGCTTCGACTGTCATGTCAATGGCCACACCAATGGCTCCACCCACCTGGTGGGAGACATCCGTCCCCAGGCGTTCCGCCACCGCATCGAGACGCCGACGCTGCGCGGGGTGAACATCCAGCGCCTGTTTGGCTCGCAGCGCGCGCTCAAGACGGTGGAGGACTTCACCGAGTTCGAACAGCGCGCGGCCTACTTCGATGGCGACCCGGTCATCGCCACGAAGAAGGGCGTCAACATCCTCGAGCGCGGCAGCCAGGTGCACTTCATGGCGGAGTTCCAGGAGATCATGGACTTCCCACCGGCGCCCAAGCTGCGCTTCGACGGGAAGCTGGACCCCAAGAAGGCCACCGAGCCGGAGATGCGCGGCCAGAACCTCTTCTTCGGCAAAGCGCAGTGCTTCGTGTGTCACACGCCGCCGTATTACACAGACAACCTGATGCACAACCTGCAAGCGGAGCGCTTCTACAAGCCCCGGCTGGTGAACGGGATGGTGATGGGCGCGGATGGTCCCATCAAGACGTTCCCCCTGCGAGGTATCAAGGAGAGCCCGCCCTATCTCCACGATGGCCGCCTCATGACGCTGGAGGACACCGTGGAGTTCTTCAACATCGTGCTGGAGACCAGGCTCAGTGAGCAGGAGAAGAAAGACCTGGTCGCCTTCATGCGCGTGCTCTGACGGCTGCGAGCACGGAAAGCGGCAGGCCTCGAGAAACGACTGAGAGGAGGAGGCCTGCCGCGCGCTCAGGGGGCGTTGAGCCAGTCGAAGTGGTGATCCAGCGTGAAGGTGCCGTCCGGCTGGTCCATGCGCACGAGCAGCCAGGGCGGCACGGTTCCGCCCAGGACCGCCGGAACGTTCATCGGCTGGCGGCGTGGATCCTGGTAGCGGTTGACGCCGCCAGCGGTGAGGGCACCCATCCGCAAGCCCGGCAGCGGCGCGCTGGACGTGTGGCACGACTGACAGAAGGCGTTGCTGCTGGAGTCCGGGCGAGGCAGCGCGGCCTCCAGATGGGGCATGGCCATCATCGACGTACGCAGACAGCGCTCGCGCCACTGCTGCACGGAATGGGGATTCTTGTGCACACGGTCGATGCACAGGTGCTCGCCCGACTGGGCCGGGTAGTCCAGCGGCTCCACGTAGGACCCCAGCCGCAGCTGCTCACACAGGGCCCGGCCCGACGAGAGCGGGTATTGGACCGAACGTGAGCGCAGCGTCTCCAGCACCGGCGAATACACCTCCGGAGGGCGGTAGGTCAGGTCCACGGTCGTTCCCAGCGCCTGGTTGCACAGCAATTCCTCCACCCAGGGCCGCACGATATCCCCGGGGGAGAGCGCGTAGATGCGCAGCTCATCCACCCAGCCATGGAATGGCAGCCGCGTCTGACCCTGGACGAAGTTGGGGCCCGGGTCGCCAACCGTCATCCACGTCCAGCCGTTCATGGAGTTGTACATCGGGTCGAAGCCCACGTCGTAGGGCGCCACGGTCAGCGACGAGTGCGCCGTGCCGTTGATGTAGAACGTGAGCTTCCGCTGCCCGGCGAGGGTGTAGACCTTCATGCCGAAGTGGAAGTATTTGCCGGGCTGCACCAGCGAACCCAGGTTGACGGTGAACGTGGAGCCCGTCTGGCCGTTGTAGCCGGTGAGCTCGTGCCACGTGTTGGAGTAGCCGTCGACGGCCTGCACCAGGCCCACCCACGAGTTGTCGGAGAAGTAGAACAGCGTGCGAGGCACCGTGCGTGAGACGCCGCCGGGCCGGGGGACGAACGGCGGATCCATCCGGGAGTCCAGCCAGATGCCGAACAGCCAGTCGCGGCGCGAGCCGTCCACCGGGTAGCCCATGTCCATGAAGTCGTTGCGGCCATCCAGCCAGACGCCCTTGCCGCTGACGCCGCCCAGGGCCACCGGTTCGATGCGCGCGCCGCCTCGCAGCCGCACGGAGGCGGGGGGCTGCGGCCCATCCGTGCCGAACAGCGGGCTGCCCGTGGCCGCGTTCTGCGCCAGCGGATTGCGCATGAATTTGAAGTCCGCGATGTCGCCTCCGCGCACGTAGGCCCACGCGTTGCGGGTGGGCATGAAGCCATCCTGCGGGAAGGTCTCCGCGCGCAGCGGGCCTTCCGGAGACACGTCCATGCGCATGGCCGCGTTCATGTGCGTCACCACGAAGGCGCGCTTGTTGAGGTAGTCGTCGAAGGCCACCTCGGAGTTGCGCTGGGTGTTGGATTGGAAGTTCCACACCACGTCGAACGGGAGCGTGGGCCGCAAGGCATTGAAGGTGTTGAGCTGGTTCTCGAACGAGAACAGCTGCGAGCTGCCCTTGGGCGACAGGGACAGGTCCGCGCCCGCGTAGAGGCGCAGGGAATAGGTGCGCTGGTAGCGGTCCTCGCTGTTGCCTCCCAGGTCAGTGATGCTCATGCCGTTGTCCAGGATGACGGTCTTGCCGTGCGTCCAGGCCCCCAGCACGCTGATGGCCTGCGCCGGCGCGCGGTCCGGGTTGAATCGGGCCCGGTCCGCGTCGGACGCGGGCTCGCTCCACAGCTCATCGAGGTAGGAGACGGGCGCGGAGCGATCCTCCCTCGCCACCTTTCGCGCGTAGTAGCCGTCATGGGGGTTGTTCTTCGCCGCGAAGAACAGGTTCTTGCCTTCGCGGTCCAGCCATGCGTACGCGCCCTGGTTGCGCACGCCGAAGGGGATGGGGTTGCCCATCGTGTCGCGGAAGTTGCGCGGCTGGCCGTTGATGACCTGCGAGCGGGCCAGCTCGTAGCGGGTGTTCACCGCGGGGTCCATGGGCATCATGCTGATGGGCTTGAAGTGACTCCAGGTCGCGGCCTGGCAGATGGCGTCCGAGGACGCGTAGAAGAGGCCGCCCATGTTCAGGATGAGCATCCGGCCATCGCCGCTGGTCGCGGGCTCGAACATCGCCAGGTGCTTCTCATCCGGCCCGTTTCCGATGACGCCGTTCCAGGTGGAGCCATTGCCGATGACGGCGTCCTCGTCGTCCTCCACCTTCAGGTCACCCGCGAAGCTCTGCCGGTCGAAGAACTGGCACCACTTGGGTGCGGTGGCGGCGGTGTTGCGGACGTAGTAGGTGAAGCCGAAGATCTTCTTGGGGACGTAGCACTGGAAGCTGGCGTTCTGCGTGAACAGCCGGATCCAGTCGATGGTGTCCGGCGCCCCGGGGACGCTGTATGTGGAGCCGGTGCTCATGTCTCCCCAGTTGGAGTCGTGGACGTTGAACGGGCGGAACGGCGGCAGGTCCCAGGTGGGCAGGGACTTGGACTCGCCTTCGGGGTTGCGCGGGTAGACCCAGAGGCCCCAGTTCTGGACGCCGCCGCCCACGGAGTCACCCGCCGTCGCGAGCTTGGGATTGCGCACGAAGACGGTGAGCGCCGTCGAGCGCAGCTCCCAGCGCTTCCCGTCGGAGGCGACCATTCCGTAGACGAGGGAGATGTCGTAGCAGTCCCCGGAAACCCACGGCGACGTGGACTCGTAGCGGGCCCGGCACGCCAGCGGGTTGCGGCCGCGGCCCCCCGCGTTCAGCGACGACACGGAGTCCTCGCACAGCGTGCTGTGGAGCATGTCCGGAAAGTCATTGTTGTTCTTCGCCGCGAGCCGGCTGTAGCCGGGCATCGGGTTGAAGGCGACGAAGGGATGGAGCCCCGGCTGCCATGTGGGCTGCACGTAGCGGGTGCCCTTCTGGGCGAAGTCGTAGCGGAAGTCCGGGCCCAGCAGCTCCGGCCGGAAGGTGTAGAGCGTGGAGCCCTCGGCGCAGCCACGGCAGCCGCCGCGCACGAAGAGCCGTCCGTCGTTGCTGCCCCGGTTGAAGGGCATCACCTGGATGGCCTGGGACGCGTCCGCGGTCTCCGGCGTGCGCGGCGCGCTCCATCCGTTGTCGTATTCGAACGGAGGGAAGGGCTGCATCACGCCGGTGAGCGCCGAGGGGCGCACGGACAGCGGCGTGGTGCTGGACGCGCGATAGGGGCGCCACGCCGCCGACAGCTCGCGGAAGATGCTGGGGCGCTGGGGGTTCTCCGCGTTGTAACAGTTGTCGATGCGGCTGTAGTCGTTGGAAC
Source organism: Corallococcus sp. CA041A (assembly GCF_003612075.1). Lineage (NCBI taxonomy): Bacteria > Pseudomonadati > Myxococcota > Myxococcia > Myxococcales > Myxococcaceae > Corallococcus > Corallococcus sp. CA041A. The sequence goes on along the minus strand of NZ_RAWF01000161.1, from coordinate 11,547 downwards.
ACGGCGGGGTGCCCACGAAGGCCACGTCCGTGAACTGCGTGGGCGGGTCCAGCCGGGCTTCGGACGTGGCGAGCGGCGTGGGTGGGGACGGCTCCGCGGCGGGCAAGGAATCACATGCCACGTTGATGCAGAGCAGGGCCAGGGCGCTGGCCCGCCAGGGAATTCGAGACGCGGGGTGAGGATGCATGAGACGCGGTGTAACTGTCTCATGCGTCCTTCCGTCAACTGGGGCTAATTCGACTGCGTCGACGACGCGGTCGAGGCGGGGACGCAGTTCGCCTCTTGGGTTGCGTAGATGCGCTTGAACGTCTGGCGAATCTCATCCGAGAACCCGTCGCGGAACATGTCGAGCGTACGCCGCCCCATGGCCACGGCCTCGTTGCAGCGCCCGGTCTGGAAGAGCAGCGCCGTCTGGGTGTTGAGGATGATCGGGTCGCCCGGCATCAGCCACAGCGCGCGCCGGGCCGGGGCGAGCCCCTTCTGGGGCTGCTCGGTGAGCACGTAGTACCAGGCCAGGCCGTTCTGGGCGGAGGGGCTGTCCGGCAGCAGCTTCGCGGCACGCTGGCGGGCCTGCTCCTGGGTGGCGGACATGTCGCCTTCGGCCTGCAGCGCCGTGGCGAGCAGGTCCCACGCGCGCCCATCCTCCGGATGCTGCTCCACCAGCACGCGCGCGAGCTTCAGCCGCTCGGCCTTGTCCAACGTCTCGGCCTGCATCCGCTGGGTCTCCACGTGGGTCGGGTCCTCCTTCAGCGCCTGCTCCAGCTCCAGGGCCGCCTTGCGCTGGCGCTCCTCCCGCGGCACGTCCCCGGGCGTCTGGGTAAAGAGGAGGGCCCGGATGACGTGCACGTCCGCGGGCTCCAGGGCGCGTGTCTGGGTTTGCGTGGGCACGGGCGGCAGGGGCTGGGTGGAGATGGCATAGCGCCCCAACCGCACGTAGTTGGCGAGCGCGGCCGGGTAGGAGGTGTCGCCCTGGAAGGCCGCCGCGAAGGCGCGCTGGGGGTCCTCGCCCCGGGCCAGCTGAGCCTGGAAGGCGCTGAAACGGTCGCCGTGCTCGTTGATGAGGTAGTGCACCCACAGCCACGACGAGGCGTAGTGAAGCTGGAGCTCCGCGGTGCTCTGGTTCGTCTTGCCATCCCACTGCCACAGCTCGTCCAGCGTGAGCCAGCCGTGCGCGCGCACGTACTGGAGCAGCGCCGGGCTGGCCCGGCCCAGCACCACGTTGCGGTCGCTGGGCCGGATGGTGATGGTCTGCAGGTAGGACGCCAGGCCTTCCGATACCCAGCGGGGCTGGCGGAGCAGGGCGTAGGCGCTCAGGTAGTGCGCCAGCTCGTGGGCCTGGGTCTCCTTGTCACCCGTCGTGTCCGCCAGCAGGTAGCCGCCGCCCCCCGTCATCACCATCCGGGGGCCATCGGGCGTCTGTCCGGCGAAGCCCGCGTAGCGCGCGTCCGTGAACTCCTCCAGGTCGCGGGGATTGCTGAGCACGATGACGTCCACCGTGCCCGGCGGGTCGAAGCCCGCGCCCCAGGCCAGGAGCAGCGCCCGCCGGAACTCCTCCAGCTCCACCGCGCTCTTCGCCGCCGCCTGTTCCTCCAGGTTCGTGCGCACGCGGAAGTGCGTGCTGCGCACCTCTCGCCAGGGCCGTCCACCCTCGGCCGGACACAGGGCCCGGCTCGCCGTGCAGCCTGAAAACAACGTCAACGCCAACCCGAGGAGCCCCAAGCGAATGCCCATGGCCGCGGCTTCTGGCACACCCACCGGGTGAAAGGACAGGGACCCCCGGCATGGCGAAGGGGCGCTCCGACCCCCACGGTGGCCCCTGGATTGCGATGAATCATCAGTGAATCCGGGCACTTCGATTCACTCGACGGGCCCCGGCGGTCCCCCTGGGGGCCCGGGGGGCCCTCCCGCGTCAAGGACCCTGGTGGGGGCGACTGCTCCGAGGAGGCTCCCCGCTTGGCCTGAAATCACGTATAGGCCTCCGCACATTTCGCGCGGCATGCGAGCGATCCGCAGGGTGAGCGGTCAGGGGCCCCCGGGACTGCTCTGGAGGAACGGATGGAGTTGTCGAGTCTCGAATCTGAATTCTGGGCGATCGCACCGAGCGTCATCGGCGCCGTCGGTCTGCTCTTCGCTGCGTTCTTCTACTTCCGCGTCAAGGGTCTCCCCGACGGTGACGCGACGATGAACCGCATCGCGGGCTACATCCGCGAAGGCGCGATGGCGTTCCTCGTCCGCGAATACAAGGTGCTCGCGGTCTACTGCGTGGTCGTCGCCATCGTCATCGGTCTGGCGCTGGGCCCGGTCGCCAGCGCGAGCTTCGTGGCGGGCGCGTTCCTGTCGCTGCTCGCGGGCTACATCGGCATGAAGGCCGCGACGTTCGCGAACGTGCGCACCGCGCAGGCCGCGCGCACCGGCTCCAAGCCCAACGCGCTGCTCGTCGCCCTGGATGGCGGCGCCGTGATGGGCCTCGCCGTCGCCGGCCTGGGCCTCATCGGCATGGGGGTCGTCTACTACGCGTTCCGCTCCAGCCCGGAGCTGTCCCCCGTCCTCCACTCGTTCGCCGTGGGCGCCAGCTCGATCGCGCTCTTCGCGCGCGTGGGCGGCGGCATCTACACCAAGGCCGCGGACGTGGGCTCCGACATCGCCGGCAAGGTCATTGAGAACATCCCCGAGGACGACCCGCGCAACCCCGGCGTCATCGCCGACAACGTGGGTGACAACGTGGGCGACGTGGCCGGCATGGGCGCGGACATCTACGAGTCCATGGTGGCCGCCATCGTCGCCGCCATGGCCATCGCGCTGACCGCCAACGCGACGGAGCTCTCCCGCCTCGTGGTGGACACGAACGCGACGGGCAACGCGAAGCTGGCCGGCGTCATCCTCCCGCTGGTGCTGTCCGCCATCGGCCTGGTGGTCAGCCTGCTGAGCATCTTCATCGCCCGCGCGCTCAAGCACATGAACCCCGCGCAGGTCCTGCGCAGCGCGCTGATCATGCCCCCGGTCATCCTGGTGGGCCTGTCGTTCGTGCTGATGAACGTGTTCGGCCTGTCCCAGAACATCACCATCGCGCTGGCGGCGGGTGCCTTCGGCGGCGCCATCATCGGCCTCGTCACGGACTACTACACGTCGTCCACGCCGGTGCAGCGCATCGCGGAGGCCTCCATCACGGGCGCGGGCACCAACCTCATCCGCGGCCTCGCTGTCGGCATGGAGAGCGTGGGCATCTCCATGGCCACCATCGCCCTGGTGGCCTACATCGCGGACCGCGCGCTCGGCCTGTACGGCATCGCGCTGTCGGCGGTGGGCATGCTGGGCGGTACGGCCGTCGTGATGACGGTGGACGCGTACGGCCCCATCTCCGACAACGCGGGCGGCATCTCCGAGATGTCCGGCCTGGGCCCGGAAGTGCGCGCCATCACCGACGAGCTGGACGCGGTGGGCAACACCACGGCCGCCATCGGCAAGGGCTTCGCCATCGGCTCCGCGACCCTCACGGTCATCGCGCTGTTCTCCGCGTTCAACCTGGAGGTCAACCACACGCGCGTCGCCAACGGCCTGGCGGAGATGAGCCTGGAGCTGACCAACCCGAACGTCATCGTGGGCATGCTGCTGGGCTCCATCCTCCCGTTCCTGGTGGGCGCTTCCACCATGCTCGCGGTGGGTCGCGCCGCCGGCGCCATCGTGGAGGAGATTGGCCGCCAGTTCCGTGAGATCCCCGGCCTGATGGAGCTCAAGGCCGAGCCGGAACCCAAGAAGATCGTCGACATCGCCACCCGGAGCGCGCTGCGCGAGATGATCTTCCCGGGCCTCATCGCCATCGTCGCCCCGCCGCTGGTGGGCTACCTGCTGGGCCCTGGCGCGCTGGCGGGCCTGCTGGCCGGTGCGCTCGTCGTCGGCGCCACCATGGCCCTCTACATGGCCAACGCGGGCGGTGCGTGGGACAACGCCAAGAAGTTCATCGAGAAGGGCAAGCTGCCGGGCCACGCCAAGGGCTCGGCCGTCCACAAGGCCGCCGTCGTCGGCGACATGGTGGGCGACCCCTTCAAGGACACCTCCGGCCCGGGCGTGGCCATCCTCATCAAGGTCATGAGCGTCGTGTCGCTGCTCGTGGCCTCGCTCATCGCGCTGCGCTGAGCTGAGCCGTCCCTGGGGTGCGGCCACCCGGCTTCGGGCGCCGCACCCTGGGTGTAGGAGACCAGACACCCGGCCAGGCAATGTCGGCCGCGTCAGAGGGCGGTGGGCGAGCGCGTGCTTACACTTCGTTGTGTGTGCCGCTCGCTGTTCTCCTGACGATGAGGTGTCCCATGGTCCTGGAGTTCTCCCAGCAGCAGATTCACCTGCTCGACGCCGTGCTGGCCGAAAGCGCCGATGCGCTGCGGGACGAGATCGTCCGCACCGACAAGCTCGAGCTGCGTGAGGAGCTGAAGAGCAGGCTCGACCAGCTCCTGGTCATCCAGCGGCAGGTGGAGGCCCGGATGCATCAGGATCAGCCGGCCCTCTGAGCCTGGCCGTCACGGTCTCCAGGTGAGCGGCCTGGGGCCCGGATGGCTGCCTGCTTCAGCGCGGTGCCGGGGCGGGCTTCCCTTCGAGGGGATGCCCCCGGGTTCCGGCGGTCCATTCCTCCCAGACGTTGAACGACTTCATCTGCTGGCCCAGGTCGGTGTCGCGCACGAGCGCCTCCACCTCCGCGCGGCTCTGCCGGGGCAGCTTCTCCTCCATGGTGGCGAAACCCCACGCGAGCGCGCCCACCACGGCCGCGTTGGCGCGCAGCGTGCGCGCGTCGCACTGTTCGAACTCGTCCGAGCGCGCGTGGTAGTTGGGCCCGTACGTGGCCGGCTCCTGGTTGGCGATGAGGTTCGCCACGCCGTGCATCATGAAGTCGAAGTTGTCGGTGCCCACCACCGGCACGTCCACCTGCGTGAAGGGTCCCAGGCCCGCCGCTGGCTTCAGGGCCTGATCCACCAGCGGGACCAGGGCGGGCCGGCCGTTCGTGTAGAAGCCGGTGATGCGCCCGCAGCCGATGTCCACCGACAGCGCCAGGGTGTGCCGATCCAACTCCGCCGCGTGCGTGCGCGCATAGCCGGCCGAGCCGTACATGCCCTGCTCCTCGCCGTTCCACAGCGCGAAGCGCAGGGTGCGCGCGGGCTTCAAGCCCAGGCGCTGCATCTGCCGGGCGAGATCGATCAGCATCGAGACGTTGGCGCCGTTGTCCAGCGCGCCGCCGCCCAGGTCCCAGCTGTCCAGGTGGGCCCCCAGCACGACGACCTCGTCGGGATGCGTGGTGCCGCGAATCTCTCCGATGACGTTGCGTGCCTCGTAGGGGCCGCCCGTTCGCAGGTCCAGCGCCGCGGTGAGGTTCAGCACCTTGCCGGTGCGCAAGAGCCGCAGCGCGCGCTTCGCGCCGTCGCGCTCCATCACCATCATGGGGCGGGTGTTCCTGGGGCCCACGGAGACGCTGTGCCGGTAGAGCTGGTTGCCCGGACGGCTGCCCATGTAGACGACGCCGGCCACGCCCGCGGCGAACGCGCGGGACTCGATGCCATCCGCCATGTCGTACTCACGGAAGAGCCCGTCGACGTCCTTGAGCTCGTCCGTCTCCACCAGCAGGAATGCGGCCCGTGCCTTCGTGCCCAGGCGCTTGAAGTCCGCCTCGGTGCCTCGGCCCACGTCCAACAGCGGCGCGGTGAGGCCTCCCTTGGGCGTGGCGGTGGAGAAGGGCATCGCGGCCACGCGTGGGGCGAAGCGCACGTCCTGGCCCTGCACGGACGCGGTGGCGGCGCGCTCCAGCCACAGCGCCGGCATGCGGAAGGGCTCCGCGCGCGCCGTCACGCCCGCGGCGCGGAAGCGCTCCAACGCCCATGACACGGAGCGCTGGTTGGCTTCGGAGCCCGTGGCCCTCCCGCCCACTTCATCCACCAGCGAGCGCAGGTCCTCGAGCATGGGCGTTGCCCCCAGCACGCTCCCCATGAGCAGCGCGGCCTCGCGCTCGCGCACGGAAGGCGGTGCCTCCTCGGCCCTGGAGGGAACCGGGAGGGCCAGGGCGAGGGACAGCGCCGCGAGGCGGATGAATGGACGGGAAGGGGACATGCGGAGGGCACCGGGGAAGAGGATGGCGCAAGCATCCCCACCCCGGCCGCTCCCCGGCAAGTCAGCGCATCTTGAGCACCACCCGGAAGCGGGCCTTGTTGCTCATCATCCGCTCGTAGGCCTCCGCGGCGCGGTCCAGGGGGAACACCTCGTTGCGCGAGCGCACGCCCGCGAGCGCGCTGAAGGCCATGGCCTCCTGCGAGTCCTGGGGCACGCCGCTGGGCCAGCCCTGGATGCGCGTGCGCTTCGTGATCAGGGACAGGCTGTTGACGGGGATGGGCTCCGAGCCCGCGCCCAGCAGCAGCAGGGTGCCGTTGCGTCCCAGTCCTCCGACCAGCTCGCCCGCGAGGCTGCTGCTCGAAGCGGTCATCATGATGACGCGCGCGCCCCCCATCTTCTGGAGGGCCTCCGCGGCAGGGCCCTTCTCCGTGTCGATGTATTCGTGCGCGCCCAGCTCCATCGCCAGGGCCTTCTTGTCCGCGCCGCGAGAGATGGCGGCGGTGCGGTAGCCGAACTTGCTGGCGTATTGGACGGCCAGGTGGCCCAGCCCGCCAATGCCTTGCACCGCCACCAGGTCCCCCGGCCGCGCGCCCATGTTGCGCAGGGAGTTGTACGTGGTGACGCCCGCGCAGAGCAGGGGCGCGGCATCCTCGGAGCTCATCCCCTCCGGGACCCGGGCCAGCGCCTCCTGGGGCGCGACCAGATACTCCGCGTAGCCGCCGTCGTAGCTGATGCCGCAGATCTGCTGCTTCTCACAGGTGACGAAGTCGCCGCTGCGGCACGCGACGCACTGGCCGCAATGGCCCCCGTGCCAGCCCACGCCGACGTGCTGTCCTTCCTTCCAGGCCGTGACACCAGGGCCCACCCGTTCGATGCGGCCCACCACCTCGTGGCCCGGCACCCGGGGGTACTGGATGGGCATCCAGCCTTCCTTGGTGATGGCATCGCTGTGGCAGACGCCACACGCCTCCACCGCGATCCGGACCTGCCCGGGACCGGGCTCGGGGATCTCACGCTCGACAATCTCGAGCGGGCCTCCACCCTTCGGCACCTGCACTGCCTTCATCTTCCTGGCCATGGCGTCTCCTCGGGGGGAGGGATGGGGATGACGCGGTGCGGGCGCACCTGGAGTGAGGGAGGACGCCGGGTTGGTGAGCGGACAGAGAAGACCTGCCCTGGCCAGGCAGGTCGTTCAGCAAGCGTCCGGGTTGACGCGGAGTGCGCTCGCTTCGAGGCTGGGTTCCTCACAACAGGAGCGTGAAGATGACGTCCAGCCGTTCGACGAAGCTCGCGGTGATCGGCAGTGGTCTCATGGGCAGCGCGCTGGCGCGAGCCTTCGCCTCGGCGGGGCACGACGTCGCGGTGTGGAACCGGACGCCGGGCAAGGCCAGGGCCGTGGGCGGTGGCACCGTCGCGTTCGAGAACCTGGTGGAGGCCGTCACCGGGCGCTCGCTCGTGGTCGTCTCGCTGTCCAACTACGCGGCGTGGTCGGAGTTGGTTGCCTCGCCGGCCATCGCATCGGCACTCACTGGAACGACGCTGGTCCAGCTCACCAGCGGCTCACCGGCGGACGCTCGTGGAGGCCTGGAGTGGGCGAGGGCCCACGGCGTGGACTACCTGGATGCGGCGATCCTCGCCTATCCCGCGTTCGTGGCCACCGATTACGCGACGGTCTACTACGCCGGGTCGCGAGCGGTGTTCGAGCGGCACCAGGAGACCCTCCAGGCCATCGCCAAGAACTCCGTCTACGTCGACGAGAAGATCGGCTCCGCCGCGACGCTCGACTGCGCGATCCTGGAGGCCTACTACGGAGGCTCCCTGGCGGTCCTCCACGCCGCGGCGATGTGTCAGGCCGAGGGGCTGGATCCGAAGGCCTTCTTCGCCCAGAAGAACTCCTTCCTGGGCTTGATCTCCGTCACCGCGGACGCCGCGCAGGACATGATCGAACGCAACGACTTCACCGGCCAGCAGTGCAGCCTCAACACCCACGTCGCGGCCATCGAGCACATCGTCCGGCTGAGCACGGACGCCCGAATCAGCGACCGCTTCCCCCGGGAGTTGCTGGAGAACTACCGGCGGGCCCTGGGCGCGGGGCTGGGTGAGCAGGAATTGCCCGCCGTGTTCCGCACGCTGAAGGCGGTTCCCTAGAAGGTCCCACGCTTCTGCATTTCGGGAAGCGCCCCGTCCAGGCGCTTCGCCAGTTCCGGCAGCTTGATGGTGGGGACCGCAGGGAAGAGGTGGTGCTCCAGGTGATAGAACATGCTGAACGTGAGCAGGTTCTTCCAGCCGGTGCGCTGGGTTCTTGCCATCGTGGGGTCGTCCTGCGTGTCGTGATGCACGGTCCACACGGCGAAGAAGGCCATCAGGCACTCGCCAAGGACCATCACCCCGACGTGGTAGATGAGGAAGTGAAGCCGCAGGTGGAAGACGCCGATGACGAAGACGGCGATGGAGGCCAGCTCGAAGAGGACGTTCCAGCGGTACTTCGTGTCTCCCTTCTGGATGGTCACCTTGTGGATCAGGAACATGTGGACGGGGCCGTACAGGATGGCGCCGTACCACGACATGCCCGCTGACTTTCCTTCGTAGTCCTCCTCCGCCAGGGTGTACCGGTGATGTCTCAGGTGGTTGAACTTCACCGCGTGGAGTGAGGCCATCATCAGCACGCTGTTGAGATACAGCGTGAGCCACGTCAGGAATTTGTTCGTGCCCAGGGCGCGGTGGAAGCCGTTGTGCACCTGTCTCAGGCCCGTGAGGAAGTAGAAGGCGGAGAAGGGCAGGGCGAGCGCGTAGTGCTCGAAGTACGCCAGCACCATCGAGAACACGAACCAGGGAATGGTCAGGTTGTTCTCAATCAGCAACTCCCGCGTCGAGAGCGTCCGCAGGTCCTTCCACTTCACGCTGCGCAGCAGTTCCAGGTGTGCCATGTCGAGGGCGAAACCCGACGACGAGGGAACAGCGACAGCACCACGGCCATATGCTCGCGGCTGTTCTAACAAGCCCTGTTCCCCCCAGCAGGACGCGGTCCAGCGGGGCATCAGCTGGCGGATTCATCGATAGAAGACAGGACAGGGGCAGGCAGGGCCCGCCACCTCTCCGAATAACGCCCGCGCGCCTCTACCGGCCGGACGGGGACTTCTTCCCGACGGCGGGCTTCGTCGCAGCCGCCTTCGCGGGAGCACCCTTCACGGGCGTCGCCTTCGAGGGGGCCGCTGCTTTCGCGATGGCGGTGTTTCTCTTCGCGGCCAGCTCCGGAATCAACAGCAGCTCGATGCGGCGGTTGCGCGCACGGCCCTGCGGCGAGGCATTGGCCCCCAGGGGCCGTGTGTCGCCGTAGCCGGCCGCGAGCATGCGCTTCGCGGGTACGCCACCCTTTTCCTGGAGGAAGCGGACCACGTTGACGGCGCGCGCGACGGACAGCTCCCAGTTGGTGGGGAAGGTGGCCTGGAGCTTCTGCGTAGGTGGCGAGTCGTCAGTGTGGCCCGACACCTGGATGAGCTTATCGTCCACCTTGGACAGTACGCCGCCCAGGCGGGTGAGGACCTCCTGGCCGCGCGTGCTGATGCTGGCGTCGCCTGAATCGAAGAGGACCTTGTCGACCAGGTCCACCTGGAGGCGGCCTCCGTCCTGGGACAGGCGGATGGCGCCCTCGGCGATCTCCTTCTTCAGCTTGTCCTGGAGGTCCTCGTAGGTGGCCTTGAGCCGGCTGAGCTCCGCTTCCTGCTCCTGCACCGTCTGGCTGAGCTGTTCCTTCTCCGCGTTGAGCTGATCCTTCTCCGTGGTCAGCTTCGTGTGTTCCGCCTCCAGCGCGGCCAGCTTCGCCTCCAGTTGCTGCTTCGCGGTCTCTGCTTCGTTCGCCTTGGCAGTGGCAGCCGCCGCCTCCGCGTCCGCGCGGGTCGTGCTGCGATGCGACAGATAGAGCACCAGGCCCGCGAGCACCGCCACCAGCGCCGTCACCAGCCAGGGCCCCCAGGCCCTTCCGCGTTCCTCTTCCATGTCGCGACCTCCAGGGTGGAATGGACGGAGGCCACGCTAGTGAAACGCCCCAGGTGCGCCTCAAGGCGCCCCGGGTGTGTGCAGGTATCTGGAGGTGAATTGTTCCAGCCAGGACAGCCGAAGTGCGCCGCCACGGGCTGGGACGTCAGTACATGGCGCAGACGATGCCCACGCAGTCGCCCGCGGTGTTGTCGCGCGCGACGTTCCCGCCGCCGTCGAAGGCGGTGGGCGCGTAGATGCCGAAGCCCGTGTTGTTCAGGGCCAGGTTGTTGATCACCGTGGGGGTGCTGGGCGGCTCCACCCGGAGTCCGTCCCCGTCGTTGCTGAGGAACTCGTTGCCTCGGACGATGCCCGTGAGCGTGCCACCGGCGGGCCCTTCGCGGTCGGACAGGGTCAGGCCGCCCGCGTTGTCATAGAAGGTGTTGCCGTCGATGTAGACGGTCAGGGCCGTGGCCTGGAGCCCCGTGCCGTTGTTGACGACCAGCGTGTCGAGCATCGACAGCTTGTACGGCTCCCAGACGGGAATCGAGTAGGGCGCGATCGTGGCGTTGTTCGCGATGAGCGTGTTCTCGAAGCGCATCTCCTCGCAGGCCCGGGGGCCGTCACCGTCGTTGGGGATCGAGCCCACGGCGTTATTCCACGCGATCGTGCTCGACCTGAAGCGGACGCGGCCTTCCCAGCAGTAGATGACGCTCTCGTTGGACGTGAACGTGGAGTCGAGCACGTCGATGTCGTGGTAGTCCGCGAGCATCGCGAGCCTGTTGCCGGTGAACACCGACGACCTCACGTCGAAGCTGCCGCTGGACGCGTCGAACTCACGGCTCAGCCCGGTGACGCTTCCGCTCACGCGGCACTCCGTGATGAGGAAGTTCGTGGTGGCAGCGTTGTAGACACCCACGTAGTTGTCGACGAGCGCGAGCTTGTGGAGTCGCACGTTCGAAGCGTCCGAGCCTTCAGGCGTGGCGATGCCCCGGCCGAATCCCTGAACCGTGCCATTGCGCACCATGCTGTTGGCCTGGAGTTCGATGCCCGGTGTTTCGGTAGTCGTCGTCCCGGTGCGGCGCACGGTGTGGCCACCCAGGTCGAGGACGATGCCTGCGCCCACGACCCGGAGCGCGAAGGGCGCCGAGCCCGGGCAGTTGAGATCCTGCGTGAGGAGCGTGTGCTGGGTGAGGGTGTCCCCGCACCGGACTGCGTGACCGGACTTGAAGATCACCTTGGGTTCCACGTTGGATGGAACCGTGTCCCGGGCCAGGACGTCGGGCGCTCCCGTGAGCAAGGTGGTCACAGCCATGGCAACGGCGAATCCGCGTGTCTGCTTCATTCTGGCTCCCCCTGGACCGGAGACGTCCGGTCACCGGCGGAGATCCTAGGGAAAGCACCCTCTGCATCATCTCGACCACGGGTGGCAGCGCGCCGCTGGCAGGGCGACAGCATGAAGGCTCGGCGGGGTGACAATGGGGG
>NZ_RAWF01000160.1:0-23576 GCF_003612075.1 Corallococcus sp. CA041A | reverse complement strand
CCCCCGGCCTCCCGGCCGACAGGGGTCCCGGGCCGAGTGCGTGCGGTGGAGGGGGCCCGCGCATGAAGCGGTTGCTCATCGTGGACGACGAGTTCGCCATCGTGGAGGCGCTCGAGGACATCCTGTCCCTCGAAGGCTACGACATCGTCACCGCCTACAACGGCGACGAGGGTCTCCAGCGGCTCATGACCTCCAAGCCGGACCTGGTGCTGTTGGATTTGATGATGCCGGTGATGGACGGCGGAGAGCTGCTGCGCCGCATCCGCGCCCATCCGGACCTGTGCGACCTGCCCGTGGTGGTGATGAGCGCGGGCCGCCTCACGGACGAGGAGCGCCGCGCCAGCTCCCACTTCCTCGCCAAGCCCTTCGAGCTGGACGACCTGCTGGGCACCATCGCGAAGCAGCTGCCCGCGGACGGGGCCCTCGCCTGAGGGCTGCGATTAGCCCGGCGTCGCGCGGAAGAGGACGTCGCGGTAGTACTGCAGCTCGCTGATGCTGGAGCGCAGGTCCGCGAGCGCGGTGTGCCCGCTGGGCGGCTTGCGCGGCTCCACCAGCGCCGGGTACCAGGCGCGCGTAATCACCTTGAGGCTCGTCACGTCCACCATGCGGTAGTGCAGGTAGCGGTCCACCATGGGCATGTGGTCGATGAGGAAGCGCCGGTCCGTGTGGATGGAGTTGCCCGCGAGGATGCCCTCGCCCAGGTCGCAGTAGTCCGCGATGAAGGACGTCACCTCGCGCTCCACCACGCGCAGGGACGACGTGGACGCGCGCACCTTCTCCAGCAGGCCGTTCTTCGTGTGCATCTCGCGCACGACGGGCTCCATGCGCTGGAGCATCTCCTCCGGCTGCCAGACGACCCGCTCGAACTCGCCCATGGGGCGCAGGTCCGGGCCGGTGACGATGATGCCCACCTCGATGATGCCGCAGGTATTGGGGTCCAGCCCGGTCATCTCCAGGTCGAGCCATACAAAGCGGATGTCACGGGAAGCCATGTCCGGAAGGGTCCTGGTCGCGAAGAGGAAGACGCCCCCTATAGCAGCCCGGAGCCCCGGCGCACCCCCTCCGTGGACGAATCGTCCCGCCGCGCCCGCCTGCCTCCCTAGAAGTCCACCAGCGCCTCGGCGGTCCACACGCCCTCCGGCCCTTGGCGCACGGACACCTGGGTGAGCGACGCGCCCGTCAGCGCCACGTGGGTGCCATGGCGCGCCTGTCCCGCGCGCTCGCCGAAGCCGTGGCCGAAGAGGTTCAGCCCGTCCAGCCGCACCACGAAGCACTGGAAGCGCAGGCGCCGTCCGGCCATCGCGCCCACCACCGCCCGCAGCCAGTCCGCGAGCAGCTGGTCATGGTCCGAGGACTGGCAGTCCACCTCCAGCTCCTCGTGCGCCTCCACGCTGCGCGGGTCCGTCACCAACGCGCAGAGTCCCAGCGCCGCCATCTCGAAGGCCTGCTCCATGGAGCGGCCCACGCCCCGCACCCCAAGCAGCTCCTCGCGCGTGAAGTGCTCCCAGTGCGTCCGGGGCCTGCTGTCATCCGCATGCACGGTTTCCACATCCATACGCCCTCCTCATGTCCTCGTCGTCATCCGCTTTGCGTTCCCGAAAGCCCGTCAGAACCACCACCCGCCCGCCACGTCCGGAGCCACGCCCTGCGGCCGGGCGGGGCTGGCCTCCCGGGCGCGCGTGAGCCAGCGCCGCAGCTCGTCCTGGGTGAGCGCGGGGAAGGTGTCGTAGGCCTCGGAGACCTCGCGCAGCGCGGGGTCCAGCGTCAGCGCGTGCACCGCGTCCGCGCGGCCCCGGACGAGCTCCAGCGCGCGCGGTGTCGCCACGCCCACCGCCACGATGCGCCGGCGCACGCCCTGCTGCTTCAGCGCCAGGAGCGCCGCGGTCACGGTGGCGCCCGTCACCATCCCGTCATCCACCAGCAGCGCCGTGCAGCCGCGGATCCGCGGCGTGAGGCCGCCTCGCAGCTGCCGGGCCTGATGCTCCACGTCGTCCACCTCCTCGTGCACGAAGCGCTGGAGCGTCTCCCCGGGCAGCTTCGCCTGGCTTGCGGCCTGGGGGTCCAGGTACAGCCCGCCGCCTTCCGTCACCGCGCCCAGCATGAGGCGGCCCCCCGGCACGCGCAGCCGCCGCGCCACCCACAGGTCCAGGGGAGCCCTCAGTGCCCGGGCCACCTCGTACGCCACGCGCAGCCCGCCGCGCGTCAGCCCCAGGACGCACACGTCCCCGGAGCGGTAGGGCGCCAACACCCCCGCGAGCTTCTGCCCCGCCTCCGCCCTGTCCCGGAAACGCATCGGTCTGCCTCCACCCCCGGAAGGTGCTCTTCCCTTCGGAGTGTGTCGGCGGAGGCACGTTCAGTGGCTCTCCTGGCGGCATGCCCGGGGGGCCAGGGCACCGCGAGCACCTCCCGCGCTAGGGTGCGGCCCATGACGCCCATCGCCCTCGTCGTCGGCAGTGCCAGTCCCCACCTCGGCCGTGCGCTCGCCCAGGCGTTCGGCGCGGAGCCGGTGGGGGTGAAGCGGGAGCGCTTCCCGGATGGAGAACTGCACATCGAGGTGCCCCCGGAGGAGGTGCGCGGCCGCCGCGTCGTCATCCTCCAGTCCTCCACCCCACCCGTGGGCGAGAACCTGATGGAGCTGCTGCTGCTCGCGGACGCGTGCTGGCGGGCGGGCGCGGCCTCGATGGAGGCGGTGATTCCCTACGTGGGCTACGCGCGCCAGGACCGGCGGGCCCGGCCGGGCGAGCCCCTGGGCGGCCGTCTGGTGGCGGACATGGTGTCCCATGGCCGCTTCACGCGCGTGTTCACCGTGGACCTGCACAACCCGGCGCTGGAGGGCTGCTTCGGCGCCCCGCTGGAGCACCTGTCCGCGCTGCCGCTGCTGGCGGACGCGCTGCGCCCCCACGTCACCGACACGACCGTGGTGGTGGCGCCGGACCTGGGCGCGGTGAAGCGGGCGGAGGCGCTGGCGAAGCTGCTCGGCCGTCCGTGGGCGGTGGTGCACAAGGCGCGGCTGAGCGGCAACGACGTGGAGACGCTGGGCCTCTTGGGCCAGGTGCGCGGCATGCGCCCCATCCTGGTGGACGACATGGTGTCCACCGGCGGCACGCTGGCGGCGGCGGCGAAGGAGCTGAAGGGCGAGGGCTGCGTGGACGACTTCATCCTCGCCACCACGCACGCCCTGCTGGTGGGCCCCGCGCTGGAGCGCCTGCACGGCGTGCCGGTGAAGCGGCTGGTCAGCACGGACAGTGTGGAGCACCGGCAGGACCTGCCCTTCCCCCACCAGGTGGTGACGCTGGCCCCGCTGCTCTTGCGCGCACTGCGGCCCGACGCGCGTTAGTCTGCCCGGCCATGTCCGACACGCTTCTGACGCAGCTCGACGCCGGGGTCTTCTCCGTCACCTTCAACCGGCCGGAGAAGAAGAACGCCTTCACCCACGCCATGTACGAGGCCGCCACCGCCGCCCTCCTGGAGGCGGACCGCCGCGACGACGTCCGGGTGGTCCTCCTGTCCGGCGCGGGCGGCGCGTTCACCGCGGGCAATGACATTGGCGACTTCCTGGAGCACCCGCCCACGGGCGAGGACAGCGCGGTGTTCCAGTACCTGCGCGCCCTGGCCGGCCTCTCCAAGCCCGTGCTGGCGGCGGTGGAGGGCGCGGCGGTGGGCATTGGCACCACCATGCTCCTGCACTGCGACTACGTGGTGGCCGGGGAGAAGACGCGCTTCAACATGCCCTTCGTCAACCTGGGCCTGTGCGCGGAAGGCGCCAGCAGCCTGCTGCTCCCGCGCATGGCGGGCTTCGCGCTGGCGTCGGAGCTGCTGCTGTTCGGCGACCCGTTCGACGCGGCCACCGCGCTGCGCGCCGGCATCATCAACAAGGCCGTCCCGGAGGCGCAGCTGAAGGAGGTCGCCACCGAGCGCGCCCGCGCCCTGGCCCAGCGTCCCGCCCAGGCCCTGAAGGTGACCAAGGCGCTCATCCGCGGCCCGCTGCGCGACCAGGTGGACGCCGCCCTCAAGCGCGAGGGCGCCGAGTTCGTCCAGCGCCTCGCCTCCGACGAAGCCAAGGAAGCCTTCATGTCCTTCATGTCGCGCGGCCGGAAGTAGGCCTTCCCGCCGCGACGCGTGCGGCACTCCCGGGTCCGCGTGCATGTCACGCGGACCCGGTGTCGTTTCAGGGACTGACTACCGCGGCGCGGGCGGCGCCTGCGGCGTCTTGGCCGGCTTGCCGGTCAGGAACGCCCCGATGCTCGCGCCCTGGGCCTCCTTCAGCGCGATGCACTGGTCCACGATTTCCAGCACCTGCCGCAGCACGCGCTCGGAGCCGGGCACCTTGTCCACGCGCGGCTCGAAGAGGGCGGCCACCTCCTGGCGCTTGCCCGCGTCGCAGTAGCCGGCGCCCATGTACGGCAGCCGCGAGCCCATGCCCTCCGGCAGCAGGCCCGGCTTGTCGTCGGTGCCCACCAGCGTGTCGAAGTTCGTCTTCAGGAACTCCACCGCGGTGTCGCGGGTGCGGGGGTCGCGGGACGCGCCCATCAGGAGCCACAGGTTCTCACGCATGTCCTGCTTCGGGTCGAGCAGCAGCTCCAGGTTCGCCTTCACCAGCTTCGGGTCGGTGACGTGGCTCAGGCCGCCCAGCAACTGCTGGCGCTGGTAGCGGCTCGTCTCACCGCGCAGGGCCTCCATCAGCTTCGTGTGCAGGGCCGCGTCCCCGTGCTCCACCGCGATGGCGAGCACCGCGCCCACGACGTCCGGCGCCACCGCCTTGCGGTCCTTGAGCCACTGCTCCGTCAGCGTGCGCGCTTCGGCGATGAGCTTCGGGTCGTCGCCCTCGTTGCCGGCGAGCTCCAGCAGGCGCGGACGCAAGAGGCGCAGGTCCTCGCTCTCACCGGCGCGCGGCTTGAAGCCCAGCTTGCGCGCGCGCGGTCCGAAGGTGTCGCGGACGTAGCGGGCGCGGTCCGCGTTCTGCGCCTCCGGGAGCAGCCGCGACGACACCAGGTCCATCAGCTCCAGGCCCGCCTCCAGCACCTGCCGGTCCGGGTCCTCCGCCACGCCGGTGAGCAGCGGCAGCGCGTCCGCCGCGGGCATGAGCCCCGCCTTCGCCAGCGCCAGCGAGTCACTCAGCAGCACCACCCGCTCCGCGCGCGACAGCTTCGACAGGCCGGACTTCATCAGCTTCGCGTGCGCATCACCCGCCAGGCGCATGCGGTAGTAGCCCGAGCCGTCCGCGTTGGGGAACACCCACGCCGGGCACGCCTTCGCCTCCGTCAGGGCGATCTCCGCCTTCTCCTCCGTCATCAGCGTGCACGCGGTGGCGTCCTTGCCCGCGCCCGGGTACTTCACGCACACCGGCACCTTCCACGACTGCGCCTCCGGGGCCTTGGAGCCCAGGCGCATGTAGCGCTGCTGGGTGAGGGCCACGCGCGGCTTGCCGCCGTCGCACAGCAGGGTCGCGGTGATGAAGGGCGCGCCCGTCTGGTCCAGGAAGCTGTTCATCACCTGGGACACGTCCTTGCCGGACTCGGCGGACAGCGCGTCCAGGAAGTCCTTCGCGGTGGCGTTCTTCCCCGCGTGCGCGCGGATGTAACGCTGGATGCCCTTCTGGAAGACGTCGCGGCCCAGCCACGTCTCCGCCATGGCCAGCACCGCGCTGCCCTTGCCGTAGGTGATGCCGTCGAAGGCGTTCTGGATGTCACCCGCGTTCTGGATGGGCTGGCGGATGAAGCGCGCGGCGACGAGGCTGTCCGCGTCCAGCGCGTCGTTGCGGGACTGCACGCGCTCGACCGGCGCATCCCACGTGGGCTGGTACGTCTCCACGATGCGCGGGGTCATCCACGAGGCGAAGGACTCGTTGAGCCACAGGTCGTCCCACCACGCCAGGGTGACCAGGTCGCCGAACCACTGGTGCGCCAGCTCGTGCACCTGCACGTTCGCGAACGCGCGCTGGCGCCACACGGCGTCCTCCTCCGGCTTCGCCAGCGCGAGGCGCGAGTTGAACGTCACGAGGCCCGGGTTCTCCATGGCGCCGCCCATCAGCGGCACCGCGAGCACGTCCAGCTTCTCGTACGCGTAGGGGATGCCGAAGTACGACTCCAGGCGCTCCAGGATTTCCGGCGTCACCTTCGCGGCCCACGCGCCTTCGCTCGCCCGGCCGCGCGGCGTGATGATGCGCGTCTTCACCTGCTTCTGCCCCGCGTCGCGCGCGGGCAGGAAGTCGAACGGGCCCACGCCGAAGGCGATGAGGTAGCTGGGCAGGGGCTGCGTGGGGGCGAAGCGGTAGATGTGCCAGCCGTCCGCGCCCTTCTCGTCCGCGAGCTGCGGCGTGTTGGTGACGGCCACGTTGCCTTCCGGCACGTGGAAGGTGAGCTGCCACGGCACCTTGAAGCCGGGCTCGTCGAAGGACGGGAAGGCGCGGCGCGCGCCCAGCGGCTCGAACTGCGTGTAGATATACCAGTCGCCGCCCTCGTTGACGCGGAAGGCGCCGGAGGTCTCACGCTCGGACGCGGTGCCCGTGTACGTGAGGTGCAGCTTCGCGCCGCCCACGGCCAGCGGCTTCGCCAGCGTCAGGCCGAGGAAGTCCTCGCCGGAGGAGGAGGCCTTGAGCGTCTGCGTGACGCCGCCCTGCTCCAGCGTGGCCTCCTTCACGATGAGGCCCTTGCCGTGCATCCAGATGACGTTCGTGGCCTTGGCCACCTCCAGCATGACGTCGACGGTGCCTTCGAAGGACTCCGCCTTCGGATCCATCTTCAAGACGATGGCGTACTTCGTGGGCCGCACGTCCTCAGGCAGCCGCAGCGTGGGAGGCATGGGCGCCGTGGCCGCCTGGATGGCGGGCGTTTCCACGGCACCGGGAGCGGGAGCGTTACCCTGTCGGGCACCGCATGCCGCAAGGAAGGTTGCGGTGGCCAGGGCCACCGGACGGAGCAGGTTGGGCATGGCCGCGCAGTGTGGACCAGAGCAGCCTGGCAAGGTAGCGACGAGCAAGCGGTGCGTGGCCTTGCTGTCAGGTCGTGTTCGCGATGGAGTGCGCCGCCGTGTCCGCTCCCCTTTCATCGCATCCGCTGCCATCGCAAACGAACACCCCTCCCGAGGGGAAAAGGCCGCCGGAGCACCTGCGCCGCATCATCGGCTCGCCGCCGGGCCCCCTCGTGGCGTTCCTGACGCGAGGCGTCTGGGCGTTGCTCACCGCGTTGTCACCGAAAGCGCGGGATGCGCTCGCACGCTTCGTGGCGAACCTGGCCTACACGCTGGGCATCCGCCGCAAGGTGGCGCTGGACAACCTGGCGCACGCCATGCCGGAGAAGAGTGAAGCCGAGCGCCACGACATCGCGCGGGGTGCGTACCTCACCATGGCGCGCGTGGTGGTGGAGTCGCTGCCTTCCGGCGACAGAATGACGCCGGACTGGGACCAGCAGGGCATCGAGGGCGAGGAGGCGTGGGCGGCGCTCAAGGCGCACGTGGCCACGGGCAAGGGCGCGCTGCTGGTGACGGCGCACTTCGGCAACTGGGAGCTGGTGGGCCAGATGTTGATCCGCTGGGGCATCCCGCTCAACGCGCTGGTGCGTCCGCTCAAGGGCGCGCTGAACACGCGCATCGCGGTGAACCGGCTGGGCGCGGGCGCGGGGCTCATCTATCCGAAGGGCGCGATTCAAGAGATTACGGAAGCGGTGAACCGCGGCGAGTCCGCGTACATGCTGCTGGACCAGGCGCTGCCCGCGAAGTCCGCGGTGTTCGTGCCCTTCTTCGGCCGGCTCGCGTCCACGACGCCCGCGATGGCGGTGGCCGCCGAACGCACGGGCGTGCCGGTGTTCGTGGTGATGGGCGTGCGGCCTCCGGGTCCTGGCGCGCGCTACAAGCTGGAGGTGGAGGGCCCCATCCTCCCGCCGCAACCTGGTGAGTGCGCGGACCCCATCACCGAGCACACCGCGCGAGTCACCGCGGCGATGGAGCGCGCCATCCGCCGGCACCCGGAGCAGTGGCTGTGGCTGCACCGCCGCTGGAAGGTGCAGCCCCCGGCGCTCGTGACGGCGCCGTCGCCCGGCCTCACCGAGGGCCCGCCGCGGAAGTAGCGCCGCGCTACTCCACGACGACGCGGCGCAGGTGCGCGCCCAGGCGTGTCACCAGCTCGTAGTGAATGGTCTGCGCCCAGCCGGACAGGGACTCGGCGGACACGGACTCTTCTCCATCGCGGCCCAGGAGCGTGGCCGTCACCGGGCGCTCATCGGTCGTGGCGCGCGTCACGTCCACCATCAGGTGGTTCATCATCACGCGGCCCAGCACCGCGCACCGCCGCCCGTTCACCAGCACATGCGCCTTGCCGGACGCGAGGCGCGGATAGCCGTCGTAGTAGCCCACCGGCAATACAGCGATACGCGTGGGCTCCGGGCAGCGGTACGTGCAGCCGTAGCCCACGTACGCGCCCGCCGGCAGCCACTTCACCACCTGGCTCTTGCACCGCCACGACAGCACCGGCTTGAGCACCGGCAGCTCGCCCAGCACCAGCCTCGCGGACAGCCGCGTCTCCGGCGAGGGCCACAGGCCGTACAGCGAGATGCCCACGCGCGCCGCCTCGAAGCGCGCCCGGGGCAGCACCAGCGCCGCGGCGCTCGCGGCGATGTGCCGCTGCAACGGCTTCGCGGGCTTCAGCTGCGCGGTCAGGTGCCCCAGCGCGGTCTCGAACGCGTCCAGCTGCGCCAGCGCGTACGCCTGCTCCGTCACGTCCTCCGTGTTGGCGAAGTGGCTGAGCACGCCCACCGGCTCGAATACGTCCGGCGCGTCCGCGAGGAACTGCGTCTCGCGAGGCAGCTGATCCAACGTGAAGCCCTCGCGGCCCAGGCCCGTGTCGATGTGCACGTGCACGCGCAGGGGGCGCGGCAGCTTCGCCGCGCGCAGGGCCGGCACCGCGTCCGCCCAGGAGCGGTCCGCCACCACCGCGTCGATGCCCTCGCGCGCCAGCACGACGGCCTCCTCCGGAGCCACGGCGCCCAGCACCACCACCTGCCGCGCGGGCAGGCCGTGCGCGGACTCGTGGGTGCGCACCGTGAGCGCGTCCTGCGGCGCGATGAAGTAGAGGACGTCCACGCCCTCGTGCACCAGCGGCAGCACCTGGGCCAGGCCGTGGCCGTAGGCGTTGCCCTTGAGCACCGCGCCCAGCGCTCGGGGTGTGGGGCCGGTGGACTCCAGCGCGCGGAACGCCGCCACGTTGTGCCTGAGGTGGGACGCGCTCACCTCCAGCCACGAGGAGTACACCGCGTCACCAGGCCCGACTCCGAGCCCCACACCGACTTCTTCCACGTTCACACCTCCGCACCAGCCCACGTCCCGGATGGCTCTACCAGCAAAGCGCAGGCCATGGGCGGCCGTGGCCGGAGGGCCACGGAGGGTGGGACGCCGGCTGGATGCCACTCGGGCGGACGAGAGTGGAGAGGGGGCGCCCCGCACGGCCAGGGGGGCGTGTTCGGGTGGACACGCGCGGCGCGGGAGCGTGTCCCGGGGGACACCTGACAGGTGGGAGCCTCTGCGCGACATGTCGGGTGACACGGCGGCGCGACAGGGGCCGGTGGTAGTGTCCTCCGCCGTGGCCGCACCTGAATTGCCCTTAGCCCAGGCTTTCATGACCGCCCGGGGAAAGACGGAGCCGGCAGGGGCCCTCTCTGTCCTCCAGGAGCGGCTGGCCCAGGCCCTGGACACAGCCCGGCAGTCCTGGCCGGACATCCCCCTGGAGGGTTCGCGCTTCGCGGCGCACCTGGCGCGGCTGGTGCCCGCGGACGGCCACGAGGACGCCTGGGGCAAGCTGCACATGGCGGACGTGTACCTGGCCCGGGCGGCGGCGGATGGCCTGCCCTCGGCGCTGGCCACGTTCGAGGAGCGCCTGATGCCGGAGGTGGACGCGGCGGTGGCGCGGCTGAGGCTGCCCCCGGCCGGGCTGGATGAAGTCCGTCAGGCGCTGCGGCAGCGGATGCTGGTGGGCAGCGCGGAGGCTCCGGCGCGGCTGGCGGCGTACCCAGGCACGGGGCCACTGGCGGGCTGGGTGCGCGCGGCGGCGCTGTGGCTGGCGCTGGACTGGCAGCGGCAGCGCTCGGGGCAGGCGCAGTCGGAGGACGGCGACCTGTCCATGCTGGTGGCGCCGGGGGACGATCCGGAGCTGGCGTACCTCAAGCAGACGTACCGCGCGGAGTTCAGCGCGTCGTTCCAGGCGGCGCTGGCGGCCCTGTCCGCGCGGCAGCGCAACTTCCTGCGGCTGAAGTACCTGGACGGGCTGGGCATCGACCAACTGGGAGCGTTGTACGGCGTGCACCGCTCCACGGCGGCGCGGTGGGTGGTGGGCGCGCAGGAGGAGCTGCTGGACGGGACGCGGCAGCGGCTGACGGAGCGGCTGCGGCTGACGCGCTCCCAGTTGGACAGCGTGCTGCGGCTCATCTCCAGCCAGCTGGACGTGAGCCTGAGCCGGCTGTTGCGCACGCCCTCCGAGTAACGCGGCGCGCGAGGCCCCGTCCCCCGGCGAGGCGCCCGAGAATCCCGGCAGGGCATTCTCGGCCAGTGCGTTAAAGAGAGGGGAGGATGCGAACGCTCTTCATCGGAGATGTGCACGGCTGTTCCAGTGAGCTGGACGCGCTCCTGAAGGCGTGTGACTGGCAGCCCGGCGACCGGGTGGTGCTGGTGGGCGACCTGGTGGCGAAGGGGCCGGACTCCGCGGGCGTGGTGCGGCGGGCGCGCGAGCACGGCTTCCACGCGGTGAAGGGCAATCACGACGCGCACGTGCTGCGCTGGCACGGCGGCTACGCGTCCAAGGGCAAGAAGCTCAAGCCGGAGCACCGGCAGGTGCTGGACACGCTGAGCGCCGCGGACTGGGCCTGGATGGAGCGGCTGCCCTCCTACTTGCGCTTCCCGGATTTGAACGCGCTGGCGGTGCACGCGGGGCTGGTGCCGGGGGTGCCGCTCGAGGAGCAGAAGGAAGAGTTCCTCTTCAACCTGCGCAGCATCGCGGCGGACGGGACGCCGTCGAAGCGGCTGGAGGCGGGCGAGCCGTGGGGCAGCCTGTGGCAGGGCCCGGAGCTGGTCATCTTCGGCCACGACGCCATGCGCGGCCTGCAGAAGCACCCCTTCGCGGTGGGCCTGGACTCCGGCTGCGTCTACGGCGGCAAGCTCACCGCGTACGTGTTGCCAGAGGGGAAGTTCTACTCCGTGCCCGCGGCCCGCGCGTACATGACGCTGTAGGCTTCAGGGTCGAGCGTCCTTCACCATCGACGACACGAGCTCGAACATCTTCGGCTCCAAGTGCGCCCCGGCTCGTCTTCCAGCGCTCCAACGCCACCGCCACGCGAAGTCGTAGCAGGGTGAGGCGCTTGATCCGGGATGGAGGAACTCCGTCCGGTCCCCACCATGTGGGCCACGAGTGTCTTCCGCTCGCACCCGGGGCTCTGCCATATTCCTTTGAGGTCATCTTTTTCCGGGTGGAGTTCAACATGGTCCGCACCTCGAGCCTCGTCAGCGCCCTGCTCCTCGTCAGCGCCTGCCAGAAGCCCCCGGAGGCCTCCCCGGCCGTGCCTGTCTCCGTGCCGATGGCCGCGCCGGTGAAGGTGGCGCCGTTCTCACTGTCGGTGCTTCAGGACGCGGCGCCGTCGGGCTGTACCTGGCTGCGGCTGGAGTCAGACGGCAGACGCAGGGCGCTCGTCACGGTGGACGCGGCGTGTGACGGGTTGCAGCTCGCGTGGAGCCCGGACGGCAAGCACGCGGCGGTGCGCGACCCGGCCGGCAGCGCGCGAGGGCCCGGGCGCGTGTGGACGGTGGACCTGACGTCCGGGCAGGGCTCGGCGCAGCTGCTGCCAGAGGAGGGGCTGACGGGCGCGGTGGGGTTCGATTCGGTGGGGCGGCTGGTGGCGTTGACCGCGCACACAGGCGAGCTGGTGCGGCGTGACGACGTCTTCCTCTTCGAGGGCCGTCGCATCCCCATCCCGGAGCTGGACGAGGGCGCGGGGCTCGCGCACGCGTACCGGCTGGATGCGGGGGCGTGGAAGCGCATCGAGACGGTGGCCACACGAGGTGACGCGGACGCGGTGTTCGCGCTCGCCACCACGGAGATGCTGGTGTCCTCCACGGTGGCCGGGGACCTGGACGCGCTGGTGGCGCAGGGATTGGACGAGGGCAGTCAGGACGCGGTCCGGCTCGACGCGGTGGTGCCGGACCGGGGGCACGACGTGTTCGGCGGCTGGGCTCGCGTGGAGTCGCGCGGCGGTCCCCTGTTCGCGTGGCAGACCGCGGGCGAGCAGACCGCGCTGATGATGCCGGTGCGCTGGGAAGCGGAGGACGGCCACCTGGGCGAACCCGAGGGACTCGCCCTGCCCGCCCGGAGCCCCGTGCGGGCGATGGCGCGCGGGGACCTGCTGATGCTCGCGGGCGAGACGCAGGCGCGGGTCTACGACCTGGGCTCGCGGCGCCTGGCGGCGTCCTTCGACGGCATCCGGAGCGCGCGCTTCTGGCCGGAGCCGAGCTCGCTGGTTCCGCACGGAGCCACGGCGGCGACCGGGCAGCGGTAGTCGCGCGAGCCGCGCCTCAGAACTGGCCCGTGCTCTTCAATGCCGCGAACATGATGGCGCCGTAGACGCCGCCGCAGAGGCAGCAGGAGAGCACTGGCACCAGGAGCGCGCCCGCGAGCGCCGTGCCCCAGCTGGTGCGGTGCAGCGTGCGGTAGGTGAAGGCGCGCAGGCCCATGGCCCAGAAGGGCGCGGCGTACACGGCGACGAAGGGAATCACGCCGACGATGTACGGCGCCTGGGAGATGGCGTGCGCGCGCAGGGTCACGGAGAAGCCGCGCTCCACGCCGCCCATGCGGAGGATGAGGTGGTCCAGGCCCGCGTTCGCCAGGGTCATGCCGGTGCTGAACACGGGCATGAGCACGGTCCAGGCCGCCATGACCACCGTCATCCACAGCTTCAAGTCCTTCGGATCCGCGCCGCTCTTCTCCGTCTCGGGGATGAACCCCAGGATGATGCCGATGAGCGCGGTGTAGACGATGCCCGTCGACAGGAAGCCGGCGATCGCCGACAGCATCACGAAGGTCATGGAGCTGCTCACGGGCGCGTCGGGGTTGACGCCCCGAAGGGTCTCCGTGGGCCGCATCAACATGCCGAAGCACGTCCGCCAGAACGCCTTGAGCGTCCCCAGCTCCGCGCGCTGGTCCCAGGGCAGCTGGCCCAGGGGTTCACGTTCGAGGCAGGTGGCGCAGACGGTGCCCTCCGGTCCCTGGCGCAGGCAGCGGGCACAGGCGAACGCGCCACAGCGTGGGCAGGTGGCCACGCCGAGCCACTCGGGGTGCACTGCGCAGACAGGGTCGGCGCCGCCGGGAGCCGGGGCCACAAGTAGCGAGGCCCCGCACCGCGCGCACGTTTCAGCGCCGGGGGTGAAGGGGGCCTGACAGGAGGGACAGGAAGGCGTCATCGCCGCGCATCCTCGCACGGCCCGGGGCCCGTCACGCACGCGGACAACGGAGCGAGCCCCCGGTCCACGGGCGCTACGGCTCCGGCGAGGACTCCGGATCCACCGGCACCGTGGGGGACGTGCTCCCAGTCTTGTCCTGCGATGGCGCGCTCCCCGCCGGAGCCACGACGCCCTGCGACTTCGGAGCTCGGGCCTCCTGCGCGGCCCGGACCTGCCGGGCTCGCTTCGCCTGGGCCAGCGCCGCCTTCGCCGCGCCCGCGTCGCCCAGACCCCGCTCGCGCTTCGCCAGCGCCTCCCACAGCTCCGGCGAGTCCGGATGCAGCGTCACCGCCGCTCGCAACAGACCCCTCGCCACCTTCGGCGACCGCGTGTCCAGCAGCCGCTTCAGGAAGCCCGAGGGCGACAGCACCAGCG
Source organism: Corallococcus sp. CA041A (assembly GCF_003612075.1). Lineage (NCBI taxonomy): Bacteria > Pseudomonadati > Myxococcota > Myxococcia > Myxococcales > Myxococcaceae > Corallococcus > Corallococcus sp. CA041A. Next base: position 9,731 of record NZ_RAWF01000160.1, on the reverse strand, counting down.
ACCCCTCCGGCGTCTCGAACGCCTCACGCACGTGGGGAATCGCCTCCTGCTCCCGGTCCGCCTCCAGCAACCCCACCGCCTCCGCCAGGTGCGCGTCCATCGACTCCGGTTGCAGCTCCGTCGCGCGCTCCAACCAGCGCATCCGGTCCACCGGCTTCCGCTTCGCGCGGTCCGCCAGCGTCAGCAGCTCATCCGTGTAGTCGGGCCGCACCGCGGGGGCGCGCACCGCCGCCTCCTTCAGCGACGGCCACAGCCGCTCCGGATCCTTCATCGCCTCCAGGCGCGAGCGCTTCAACGCTGGCACCTCCGCGCGCTTCCACCCCGCGACGAAGCGCGCCACGTCGCTCCGCACGGACGAACTGAAGCGCTCCGTCTCCGGACACTTCTGCGTCTCGCACGCCGCCAGGTAGTCCGCGAAGAAGCCCGCCGCCCCCTGGGTCCGATACGAGCGCAGCCGCTCCGCGCCCATCGCCCGCTCCACCGTGGCCGCCATGTGCGCGCCCACTCGGATGAAGAGCGACTCGGCGCGCGGCTCGTGCGCGCCGCGGATCCGCTCCATCGCGCCCCGGCCGTCCCGGGCAATCGCGCCCCGTTCGAAGAGCGAGGACACCTTCGCGAACGCCGCCGCCAGGTCCGGCTCCGGTGGCAGCGTGCCCGGCCCGCGCGTGGCCCAGTCGTGGTACGCGAGCCCGTAGCTCGCCAGCCGCCCCATGCCCTCGTAGACCACCGCGTCCACGGGGTCCGTGAAGTGGCCGCCCCGGCCCGGCGCGCCCTCGTCCAGCACCGTCTCCATCAACCGGATGGACAGCCTGCGCAGCCGCTTCGCCTCGTCCTCCACGTTCGTGGCGAGCGCGATGGCCGTGTCCTCCGCCGGCAGAAGCACCAGCAGCGTCGTCGTCTCCGGCTGCCCGCCCGCGTGCGCCACGATGTAGTGGCCCCGCAGCGGATAGGTCGCGAAGCCCATGCCGTAGTCGGTGATGTGCCCGTCGCGCGTCACCATCGTCGCCTGCATGCGGCCCATCGTCTCGCGCGTCACCAGCTTGTGGTCCAGCACCGCGCGAGCGAAGCCCAGCAGGTCCTCCACCGTCGCGCGCGTGCCTCCGCCACCGAAGCGGCTGGTGACGTCCAGGAAGCGCGATGGCTTCAGCGTGGCGCCCGAGACGCGGTAGCCCACCGCCTGCTGCGCGTCGCGCGTGCTGAGGTCATCCACGTCCGCGTGGCTCATGTTCGCGGGGCCGAAGACGTGGTCGCGCAGGTACTCGCGGTAGGGCTGGCCGGAGGCCGTCTCCACCGCCGCGCCCAGCAGGTTGAAGCCCCACGTCGTGTACAGGTAGCGCGTGCCCGGCTCCGACACGAGCGGCCGGTCCGCGAACAACCCGATGGCCTCCTTCGTCGTCACCGGCTTCGTGTTGTTGCCGGCGCGCGGGCTGTCGTAGGTGGGCACCCCGCCCAGGTGGCCCAGCAGCTGCCGCACCGTCACCGGCCACTGCTTCACCGGGTACTCGGGCACCAGCGTGTGGATGTCCGCGTCCAGGTCCAGCTTGCCCGCCTGCGCCAGCTGCATCACGGCCACCGCCGTGAAGGACTTGGTGATGGACGCCATGCGGTACGTGGTGCGCACCGTGGCCGGCAGCTTCTTCGCCATGTCGCGGTAGCCGTAGCCGTTCATCCACCGCTGGCCGCCCCGCATCACGCCCACGGACAGGCCCGCGGTGGGACCCTGCTTCAGGTCCGCGCGCACCAGCGCGTCCAGCGCGCGCTGCACCTCCGGTGAGAACCCGGAGTCCTTCGCGTCCGGCTCCGGCGCGACCTTCGCGCTGGACTCCGGCGGGGACGCGGGCTTCCCACCAGCCCCGGACGGCACGGGCGCGGGCACCTGCGCCACGGACGCGGGCTTCTCGGCGGACGCCTGCGCGAACGCGGGCCCTGCCTCCACCAACAAACACAGCGCGACGAAGAGCCGCTTCATGGCACCGCCTCCGCGGTCTGGCCGCTCGCACCGGTGTCCGATGCCTCTTCACGCGAGGTCGTGAGCGCCGGCGCCGGCACCGCGCCCTCGTTCACCCAGCCCGCGAGCAGCGCATCCGAGACCAGCTGCCCCAGCAGGTCCAGCCCATGACCGCGCGGATGCACCAGGTCCTCGTGCATGAACCCCGCCTGGTTGAACCGCGCGAGCGAACCCGCGCCGCCCATCGCCGTGTAGAGGTCGAAGAAGCCGCAGCCCTCGGCGAGCGCCACCTCGCGCTCGACCTGGATGGCGGCCTCCAGGAACGGCCGCTGCGTCAGCGGCTTGCCCTTCGCGTGCGCGTCCTGCACCGCGTCCATGGGGCCCACCACCAGGCACGCGCTGCCCGGCGCGGCGGCGCGGGTGCGGCGCAGCAGCGCGGTCAGGTCCTGGCGCACGGTGGGCAGGTCCGTGCGCTTCCACTCCAGGCGCTTGGACTCATTGCCGCCCAGGAAGAAGAGCAGCAGCTTCGGGTCGCGCTGCGAAAGCTGCGCCTTCAGCGCGTCCTCCTCCAGCCGGCCATACAGCGTCGCATCCGCGGACGGCACGCCCAACATGTCCAGCACGATGCCGGACGCGTCCTTCTGGAGCACCACACCCTGCACGATGGCGCCCTTGCCTTCCGCGGTGACGTCCAGCCACTTCGCGCCCGCGGGCAGGTCGAAGGACGTGGTGCGGCTGGCCCCGTCCTCCTGGGGCTCCGTGCGCGTCAGCACCGTGCCGTCCACGGAGACGACGAGGCGGCCCGCGCCCTTCACATCCATCCACCACAGCGTCCCGCGCGGCTCGCCCTCCAGCTTGAAGCGGCCCCGGGCGCGGTTCTCGGTGGCCAGGTGGTACACGCCGGTGATGCCAAACGGGTGCGGCGGCGCCTTCAGCTCGCCCAGCGTGCGCGGCTCCCAGCCGTTGCTCACGGCGGCCGTGCGCCCTCGTCCGCCGTAGGGAGCCATGCGGTCCACCAGCAGCACACCCCGGCCCGCGCCGCCGAAGCCCGCCGCGAACTCCTCGCGGACCACGTCCACGATGCGGTCCCCCGCGATGAGCGAATTGCCGAACGCGGCGATGACGGTGGGCGTCGTCCCCGGCGTCTGCACGAGCCCATCCAGCGCGGTGAAGAACGGCGTCAGCGCGGACCGAGCGCAGCCTGCGTCATCCTTCTCCAGACAGGGGTCCTCCAACGTGCCGCCTGGAGCCTGAAGCCGCGTGGCCAGCGCATGCAGGCGTCCGGCGCGCTCGGTGGTGGGCGGCAGCGCGCGAAACGAGGAGCGCGCCGTCGGCCGCGCCTTGCCTGGCGCCTGCGCGGGCAGGTTCGCGGAAGCAGGCACGACCTGCGAAGACCCCGCGCCCGTCGCCGCGGACTCGGGGCTCGCGGCAGGTTGCCCCTCCACGGATGCGGGCCTCGTGGCATTCACCTCCGGCGGCGGCACGGAGTCCGTCGCGGGATTCGTCGTCAGGGGGAAACGGTGAGGAGGTGTGCGGGACTCGCACCCGGGGAGCAGAGCCCCCGCCAGGACAGCGAGCAACCCCGCCCGCCGGAGCCCGCGCGAAACATCGAGAACCGTCATGTGGCCCGCGAGCGTAGACGAAAGCCCTGGGCCACGCATGTTCTGGACCCCACGCTCGGCCGCCTCGCGAGCCGCCCCGGCGTGGCATCCCGGACATCGCATCCGTCCTGGACCGCACGTCCGGTCCAGGCTTCCCCGGGGAAGAACCGGTTTCCCGCACCCCAGCACGAATGCAAGGTCCGGACGCGAACATGGTCCCTTCACATGGTGCGGCGCGTCCCCAAATTATCCGCCGCGAATATGGCGAAGAACCGGCTCACAACGTGGACGAAGCTCCACCGGCGATTTGGCGAGCATGTGCGCCGCATGCGCAACAGCCGCTCGCTCACGCAGGAATCGCTCGCCGAACGCAGTGACCTGTCGGTGGATGCCATCCGCCGCATCGAGCGCGGTGCGTTCTCTCCGTCGCTCGACACGCTGGGCAAATTGTCCGTGGGGCTGGACGTGTCCCTCAAGACGCTCTTCCACTCCTTCGACATGGAGCGCACCGACGGCGTGGCGGAGATCTGCGACTTCCTCGCGTGCCGCTCCGGCTCCGAGCTGAAGCTCGCCTGGCGCGTGCTCCAGGCCATGTTCGACGAGCACTGAAGCGCGGCCCCGCTACCAGTCGCACCCGGCAGATGTTCCCTGTCACCGCAGGCGTGTTTGCCCTATGCGTCGGGCCCCATGAGCCGCGCGCCCCCCACCCTCCTCCTCGTCGAGGACGACAGAGACCTGCGCGACGCGCTCGTGGAGATCCTCCTCGCCGAAGGGCACACCGTCGCCGCCGCGGAGAACGGTGACGAGGCCCTCGCGTGGCTGGAAGCGCACCCGTGCCCCGCGCTGGTGCTGGTGGACATGTGGACGCCGCGCAAGGACAGCTGGCGGCTCCTGGACGCGCTGCACCGGGAGCCCCGCTTCGCGGACCTCCCCGTCATGGCCATCAGCTCCAGCGAGGAGCGCCACCCCGCCATCCGCGAGGTGCTCTCCAAGCCCTTCGACCGCGAAGCCCTGCTCGCCGGGGTGCGCCGCTTCGTGCACCCGCTGCACTGAAGGCCTTCAGCCGCCGGTCGTCCGCTGCCCCAGCTTGCCCACCACGGCCGGGTCCAGACGGAACGAATCGAAGAAGCGGTCCGCGTCCTGGGGCGCGCGTCCCTCCGGGTGCAGCAGGAGCTGCTGGTACAGGCGCGGGCCCACCATGAAGAAGCGGCCCCGCAGGCGGCGCGGACCGGACAGTCCCCCCACCTCCTGGCCCGGGAAGCCGCCCTCCATCTCCAGCGTCTTCGCGGTGATGGCCGTCGCACCCAGCGCCTCCAGCGCGCCCTGGCTGGCCCGGTCCACCACGTCGCGCGGGCTCACCTGCGCCACCGCCGCGAGCGGGAAGTCCGTATAGGAGACGTAGTAGGCGGTGTCCTCCTGCGTGCGCGCGGCGATGAACGTGTGCAGCGTCACCTCGCCCACGTCCGTGGGCTGCACGCGCCGCTCCTCGGTGACGGGGCCGGGGAACGTCACGCTGAAGCCACCCTCCTGCGACTGGACGACGGAGGACGGCGCCTCCCTCACGGGCTCGGCGGGGGACACGGGGGGCTCGGTCTGCGTGCGCCCCGCGCACCCTCCCAGCACCAGCAGGGCGGCCAGCGGCACGGCCCGGTAGGAATGCTTCATCATCCAGACGGCTCCTGACATGGGGCCGCAAGGTACGCCCTGCCCCGCCGGAGTGCATCCCTCCGCTTCAACCGGGCCCGCTTCAGGCAACGGTTTCCCCGGCCTTCAGTGCACCGCGCCGGAGTCCTCGCCAGAATCCTCCTTGGCGGGCTCCTCCTCATCGGAGGGTGCGGGCAGCCTCGGCGGGCCGGCGGACACCCGGGCCAGGTGGACGCGGAACACGGAGCCCTGGCCGGGCTGGCTCTCCACCTCGATGCGGCCGCCGTGCGCCTCGATGATCCGCCGCGACACCGACAGTCCCAGTCCCACTCCTGGTGCGCGCTGCTTCGCGTTGCCCGCGCGCTGGAACGGGATGAAGAGGCCCTGGAGCTCCTCCGGCGACATGCCGATGCCCTGGTCCGCCACGGCCAGCACCACGTGGTCGCCATCCCCGCGCACGGCCACCTCCACGCGGCTGCCGGAAGGGGAGTACTTGAGCGCGTTGCTCACCAGGTTGTTCAGCACCTGCTCCAACCGGGAGGGGTCCGCGCGCACCAGCACCGCGGCGTCCGGCACCACCAGCTCCAGCGTGTGTCCGGACTCGCTGGACTGGTACAGCTCCACCACGGAGCGCGCCAGCTCGCGCGTGTCGCGCACCTCTGGCTGGAGCTCCAGCTTGCCGGCCTCGATGCGGGTCGCGTCCAGCAGGTCCCCCACCATCCGGTCCAGGCGCGCCACCTGCCTTCGCACCAGCGACAGCGTGCGCTGCATCCGCTCCGGGGTGACCTCTCCGCGGTTCGTCAGCGCCGTGGACAGCTTCAGCGCGGACAGGGGGTTGCGCAGGTCGTGCGCCACGCCCGCCAGGAACGCCAGCTGCTGCTCCTGCTGGTGGGTCAGGCTGTCCGCCATCTCGTTGAAGGTGCGGGCCATGTCGCGGATCTCCAACGGGCCCTCCTCGGGCGCGCGCAGGTGCCGCCCGCCCCGGCCGAAGCCGGCCATCGCGCTGCGCAGCTCCGTCACCGGGCGCAGCGCGAAGCGCCTCAGCCAGAAGACCACCAGGCCCAGCGTCGCCAGGAGCAGCAGGCCCAGCAGCAGCCCCAGCACGTCGGCCGTCTCGCTCCAGTGCGCCGCGCTCTGCCGGGCCGTCTGCGCCTGGTCCACGTTGATCTCGATGAGGCGCTCCAGCGAGCGCAGCGCCGCGTCCAGCGAGGACATCGCCGACGTGTCGTGCTGGGCCTGGGTCATCCCCGGACCGAGCGGCGCATGCTGCGCGGACAGGTAGGCGAAGACCTGCTGCTGCACCTCCGCCACCGTCTGGCGCTCCTCCTGGGTGGACGCGATGGCGTGCATCTCCAGCAGCTGGCGGCGCAGGTCGGCCTCCAGCTGGGGTGGCGAGCGCCCGCGCGACGGGTCCGCCACCATGGGAGAACCCGGCGACGTCAGCAGGCGCGAGTGGACGAGCAGGTCCACCTCCAGCTCCTCGGCCTGCCGGACGCCTTCCACGGATTCACTCAGCGTGGAAGCCATGCGCTCCAGCGCGGTCGTCAGCACCACGAGCAGGGTGGCGGACACCACGGTGAGCAGGACCAACCCACCCACCACGGTGGAAAAAAACGCGCGCAGGCTCATCGCCGCCTCCTCGCGAACCGCCCGCCGGAGTCCCGCTTCGTCATGGTCGCGCATCCTCCCTCCGGGCCGCGCCAACCCAGGTGGTCGCCGACCTCTTCCCAAGGAAAGCAACAAGCGTCCGATATCGTGGATTCGCGCACGGGATGCTGGCAGGCCGCCCCCGGACCCCCTGACGTGGCCCGCAAAAGGAGCCGGCCTCCCGAGGCCCGGCCATGTTAGTCAGCACGGACACGCGGCCCGATGCGCACCCGGCGTTCGGGCGCCCGCTCTTCTCGATGAGGTCACCCGATGGATCTGCTCGCCCCACCGGCCCGCACCCTGAACTTCGATGCCTTCTGGCGCTGGCTCCAGGAGCACACCAACTGCATCCTGCGGTGTGGCTCCCCCGACATGACGCTGTTCGACCATGACGACTTCCACTGGATGCTGATGGAAGAGGAGCGCCAGCACGTCCTCCAGCTCATCAAGGGCAAGTCCCTGGTGGGCGAGATGGTGATGGTGGGCCGCGAGGTCTCCGAGGTCTCCGTCTCCCCGGATCCGGACGCGGATCCGCAGGCGGGCCACTTCCTGGTGGAGCTGATGGGCGGCCCCAAGGAAGACCCTCAGGTGATGTACCACTTCGTCATGGCCCACGGCATCGAGCCGGCCGCCGGCCACCAGGGCTTCAAGCACTAGCGCGCGACGCGCTCGATGGCCTCCACCGCCGCGTGGACGCCGTTGAGCCAGTCCGAGGGGCGTGCGTCGTACCACCCCGGTCGCAGGAGCAGGGACGCGACCTTCGCCTCCAGCTCCACCACGTCCCCCACCCGCTCCGCCTCCGTCAGTCGCAGGGCCTGCCGGTCATAGAGCCGGGGCCAGGCCCAGGCCACCAGCGGAGTCCCGGTGGCCCGGGCCTCCTGCACGGTGTTGTAGCCGCCCGCCCCCACCAGCACGTCCACGCCCCGCATCACCGCGAGCGCCGGCCAGACCGTCAGCCCGGACGCGTGGTCCGTGGGGACAAGCCACATCACCGCCGCCTGTCCGGCCAGCAACGTACGCAGCCGGCTCACGGTCTCCCCGGCCTCCGCCACCTCCTCCGGGCGGCCACAGCCCATCACCGCGACCACGGGCCGCGAGTCCCCGCCATCCAGGCCCAGCCGCCGCCGGGCCTCCTCGCGAGACAGCAGCGCGTCCGCGTCCAACAGCAGCCACGGCGCCGTCCGCACCGCGCGCGGGTGGTGCGCGAAGGGCGCGTCCTCACCGGGCACGACGAGCAGGTCGAACGCGTCCACGGCGTGGGCCACGTCGAAGCCCTCCACGTAGACGGGGTTCAGGTCGCGGTGCACCAGCACGCGCGGCGCGCGCACCGTGGGCAGCAGCGCCACCAGCTCTCCTGCGAGTCCCCGGGGAAACGTATCCACCACCAGCACGTCCGGCGTGGACTCCGCGAGCCACGCGCCCACCGCCGCCACGGTGGCGGCCTTGTCCAGCCGCGAGTCCACGCGGTGCACGGTGGCGCCGGGGCCCAGCCACGACTCCAGGGGCAGGCCGGGGGCGAACGGGCTGTTGGTGAGGATGTCCACCTGGTGCCCGCGGGCCACGGCCACACGGGCCAGGGCCGCGGCGCGCGTCAGGTGCCCCAGACCTCCGCCGAGCGCGTAGAGGCGCCAGTGCTGATGTCGCGCGGCCATGCTCAGCTCCCGCCCATGTCCTCCTCGAAGGAGGCGTCGTCCTCGCGCCGGACGCTCTCGCCGTCGGCCTCGGTGAAGTCGTTGGGGTCGCTGCCCGAGGACGACGAGCCGGAGCCGCGCCACGCGTCGCGGCCGTAGTAGCCGTAGTCCTCGTAGTAGTAGCTGGGGTCGTCGTCGCGGGAGGTGTCCGACGGGTCGCGGTTCTCGTCGCCGTTGTCGGCGGCGCGCGCGCAGGCCACGCAGACCGCCTCCCCGCCGTCGAGGGTGCGCATGTGCATCAGGCAGATGGGCTTCTGACAGCGCATGCACTGCGTGGTCGCCCCCCGCTCACACGGGTGGGAGAAGAGGAAGCCGGAGGTCTCCAGGCACTGCTCTGCGGAAGCGAAGGAAGGGGACATGGCTTGGAAGGCTCAGGGCGACGCGGGGTTCTGGATGCGGAAGAGCAGGGCCATGCGCAGGGGCAGGTCCAGCGAGTCGAAGCCCAGGCACGCGGCGGCCTCCGGTGACACCGGCTGCTTGGTGGCGAGCACCGTCTTGCCGGACGGGTCGCGCAGGGACAGCTTGCCGTCGCGCACCTTCACGTGGATCGCCTCCGCGCCGGAAGCGCCCTTCACGGACGCGCCGCCGCCGTCGGCGGTCACGCTGTAGAGCAGCATGCCCTGGTCATCCGTGAGCACCCACCCGGAGCCCTCGCGCGTCAGCGTGTAGCGCACCGCCGAGCGCGCGGCGTCCTTCACCTGGAACGCGTCCGGGCCGCCCGTGACGTAGGCCAGCACCGCGTCGTCCGGACCGGACACCTTGAGCTCGCCGCCCTTCCACTTGTAGCGGGCGACCTCCTTGTCCGCGCCGTCGACGAGCTTCGCGCCGTCGTCCTTGGACTTGAGCGAGAAGCGCTCGCGGTCGTCGCCATCCTTGAACTTGAGCTTGGCGCCCGCCTCATGCGGCTCGGCAGCGGCGGCGTTGGCGGGGATCGCCTGGGTGGGCTGAGCGCTGGAGGCGGGGGCACCGCCCTGCTGGCACGCCGAGGCTCCGAGCACTCCCAGACCCACGAGAAACAGGACACGAAGCTTCACGGCGTGGACCTCATCTTCCCGGGCTGACCCTGGGAGCTGGAGTGGTTGAGCACCTGGTAGAGGCTCAAGAGCATCATCGTCACGACGCGCGAGGCGTCATTCGGCGGGAGGACGATGAGCTCGCTGGGAGAGGTGGGCTTCGTCCTCCGCACCACCCAGTCCCGCC